>JAIEMU010000140.1 GCA_019751895.1 Sphingobacteriaceae bacterium
TTTTACATTCCCGTCATTTTTATAATGAAGATGATAATAATGATAATGAAAATGATAATAATGAATATCATCACGGACGTAAAATGAAACCGATCGATGAAATCAACTCTCTTCTTGTTTAACCTCTTCTTTTTTTCGAGCTACGATTTTATCTAAAATGTTCATTTTTTACTTTTTTAACCAGTTTTCAATCATTTGTTTTCCTGTTGGTGTTAAAACACTTTCGGGATGAAATTGCACACCTCTTACATCAAATTGTTTGTGTTTTAGTGCCATAATTTGACCATTTTCGTCGCTCGCAGTTATAGAAAGACAGCTAGGCAAATCCGCCGAGTTTACCACCCAAGAATGATATCTGCCTACTTCGATGGTTTTAGGAAGGTTTTGAAATAAAACTTCGTCTGCATCCTCAATGCTAATTTGTGTGGCAATGCCGTGCATCGGGATTCCTAAATTAAGTAACGAACCACCAAAAGCTTCGGCTATGGCCTGCTGACCCAAACAAACACCTAACATACATTTAGTTGCAGCGTATTTTTTGATTACTTCTAAAAGCAAGCCTGCTTCTGCGGGAATGCCTGGACCAGGAGAAAGCACAATCTTATCGTATTTTTCTACTTCCGACAATTCAAATTTATCATTTCGCCAAACTTCAGTTTCAAAACCTAATTCGTTAATAAGATGAACCAAATTGTAGGTAAAACTGTCGTAATTATCTATTACTAAAACGGTATTTTTCATTGCTTATTTTTTAAATGTTTTCTGCCATTTCAATGGCTTTACGCAAAGCGGCGATTTTGTTGTTTACTTCGTTCAATTCATTTTCAGCAATGGAATTGGCTACAACACCCGCTCCTGCTCGATAATGCAGTTGATTGTTTTTGCTCATAAATGTTCTAATCATAATGGCATGGTTAAAACTCTCATCAAAACCCATGTAACCAATAGCTCCCGCATAAAAATTACGCCCCAATCCTTCGTATTTGTCAATTAGCTGCATCGCTTTGTATTTTGGTGCGCCGCTTAGCGTTCCCGCTGGATAGGTATCGGCTACCACTTTAAAAGCAGGAATGTTTTTTTGTAAATTTCCACTCACTTTACTCACTAGGTGAATTAAATGTGAATAATACTGAATTTCTTTAAACGATTTTACTTCCACTTGATTGCAATGGCGACTCAAATCATTTCTTGCCAAATCAACCAACATCACATGTTCGGCGCTTTCTTTTGGGTCGGCCTCTAGTTTTTTTGCCAATTCGGCATCTTCGCTGTCTTTGCCTGTTCGTTTAAATGTTCCTGCAATTGGAAAAATATTTGCCACATTGTTTTTAATGGTAATTTGCGCCTCGGGCGAAGAACCAAAAAGTTTAAATCCTCCATAATCGAAGTAAAACAAATAAGGCGAAGGATTGATAGAACGCAAACAGCGATAGACATTAAATTCATCCCCTAAAAAACTTTGTTTAAATGCCCTAGAAGGAACAATTTGAAACACATCTCCCCTAAAAATGTGTTCTTTCATTTTCTCAACGATGTTGATAAAACCTTCATCGCTTAAATTTGATTCTTCTTTTCCATTGGTTTTGAAGCTGTATTCAGGAAAGTTTTTATTTTGAATTAAACTTTCAATTTTGCTAATATCCGAATCTACATCGTTGTTGAATGCGTTTTTGAAAATCGTAATTTCATTTTTAAAGTGGTCGATGGCAATGATGTAGCGATAGACATGATATTGCATCAGCGGAATTTTTTCCTCCTCGGCAGTTGGTGCGCTAAATTGAATGTCTTCAAAATGACTCGCCGCTTGCCACGTAAAATAGCCAAATAACCCTGTAGAAATGTGTTTTTCTTCAGCCTCAGTTTTTTTGACAAAACATTTTTTGAAATTTTCTAAAGCATCAATTAACTTAAAATCGGTGCTTTCGTTTTGCAATCCATCAGGAAAGTAGGTTTGCAATTTGTTTTCTTTTAAAATGATACCCGCAACAGGCTCGGCACAAACATAGCTAGTTGCATTTTCTCGACTATGATAGTCTGAACTTTCCAATAAAATAGTATTCGGAAATACATCTCGCAATCGCAAGTAAATGCTAACAGGCGTGGTAATGTCGGCAAGACATTTTTTAGAATTGGTATTAATTTGATATGTATTCATTTTCTTTTAAAATAAAAAAACCCAACGAAATTCGTCGGGTTTAATTGTTAGTTTAGGTTGATAAATTATAATTTAAACAATATGCACAGCTACACGAAAACCCTTTTTATAGAATTACCCTGCCAATGCCATGTATGTTTTTTGTTAATCATCGAACGCAAAAGTATAACTATTTTTTACAAAGAGAAATTTTTAGTGAATTAAATTATTTTAATAAGTAAAAACTGTCACATCACGAAGCTTTCGGAAGGAAAACAGTACAAAAACAAAACCCCTTAATGCGTTTAACATTAAGGGGTTAGATTGGTAGCGGGGAGCAGAATCGAACTGCCGACCTCAGGGTTATGAATCCTGCGCTCTAACCATCTGAGCTACCCCGCCGTTAAAAGTTATTTTTAAGAGTTGCAAATATAGAATAAATTACTTTTCTTTAGAAACAAAATGTAGAAAATTTATAAATTAATTAAAATGGCAGATAAAAAGAAGTTCACGATTGAGTATGAAATCAAATCTTCACCACGCATACTTTTTAGTTTTATTAGTGAACCTAATGGTTTGGCTCAATGGTTTGCAGATGATGTAAATTACAGAGATCAAATCTATACTTTTACTTGGGATGGTGAATCTCAAAAAGCTAAAATGACAAGTTTGAAAGACAATAAGTCGGTGAAATTTAAGTGGGTTGATGATGAGCCACAGTATTTTTTTGAGATGGAAATTGTGCAAGACGAATTAACCAATGACGTAGCGCTTTCGATAACAGATTTTGCAACAGAAGAGACGCTTGATGAAAAAAAATCTATTTGGGACAACCAAATTGATTATTTACTAGGTGTAATTGGCGCCTAAGTTTCGCTTGCTTTAACTATATTTGTAGCTTGAAAAAGATACACATATTTATTATTAAGTCATTTATTAGGCCTTTTATCGTTACGTTTTGTATCGTAATGTTTATCCTATTGATGTTTGTGTTGTTTAAATACATAGACGATTTATTAGGTAAAGGCTTAGAATGGTATGTTATTTTTGAAGTGATGTTTTATGCCTCTGCTACAAACGTAGCCATGGCGTTACCACTCTCTGTTTTGTTGGCTTCCATCATGACCTTCGGAAATCTCGGAGAAAACTATGAATTGGTGGCGATAAAATCGGCAGGTATTTCTTTGAAAAATGCAATGGCTCCACTTTTTGTGTTGGTCATTGGATTGTCTTTGGCTTCTTTTGCCTTTTCAGATTATATTTTGCCTAAAGCAAATTTAAAATACGGCTCTTTGCTATATGATATTAGAGGCAAAAAACTTTCTTTTATGCTCAAAGAAGGTGTTTTCAACAATAGTATTCCCAATTATTCTATTCGTATTGATAAGAAAAGCCCTGATGGGAATTCGCTGTATGGTGTTATGATTTATGACCATACAAGCAATTTGTCAGTTCCCAAAATTATTATTGCCAAAGAAGGAAAGCTGTACAAAACCAATGGAGACAGTGCGGTTGTTTTCAAACTCAAAGATGGCATTCGGTATGAAGAAGCCTCTGGAAATGGCTCTTATGACCCTAGGCAGCAATTTTATCGCATGCGTTTTAAAGAAACAGAACAAAAGTTCGATTTTTCGATTTTCAAAATGAAACGAACGGAGGAAAATAGCTTTAAAAACGAAACGCAAATGTTGAATTTAAAAGGCTTGGTTCACAAACAAGACTCCCTTAAAAAGAATTTAGATAGCACAAATACATACATCAAAAATAGCCTTAGCAGTTATTACAAGCAAAGTTATTATGTGAAAGGATACAGTAAAATAAAGACAAAGGCTTTTCCGCTAAAAAAAGGTTCGATTTTAGATGTGATTCCGAAAACAGATAGATTAAGAGCTGCGCAATCAGGCTTTGACCAAGCCGAAAGCATTAGGGTGTCTTTAAATAATTTATTGGAAAATCATGCGCAACAGCGCATTGAAATTACCCGTACAGAGGTAGAGTATCAACGAAAATTTATTTTGGCAGCATCTTGTTTGTTGTTATTTTGTATCGGCGCTCCATTGGGTGCTATTATTCGAAAAGGAGGGTTAGGGTTGCCCGTTGTGATGGCAGTAGTGTTCTTTTTAATCTTTCATGTGATTAGCGTGGTGTCCGAAAAATCGGCGAAAGAAGGCTCTTTAACGGTGTTTTTTGGGATGTGGATGGCGATTATTTTACTTACACCCGTAGCGGCTTTTCTTACCTATAAAGCCACGGTCGATTCAGCGCTATTTGATTTGAGTACTTATACAAGGAAATTTGCTGCGGTGGGTAATTTGTTTAGGAGAAAGAAATAGATTTATACCTTTTAAGCAAGATATAAAACAAAAAAACCAAATATGAAAGTCATATTTGGTTTTTTTTATAAATGGATTAAAAATTTATAAAGAAAAAGCAGCTTTTACTTGATCTACATAATCTAATTTTTCCCAAGTAAACAGTTCTACCGTAACCGTTTTTTCTTCGCCGTTCGGTGATTTGAAAGTTTTGGTTATTGTTTCATTTTTACGTCCCATGTGGCCATAAGCCGCTGTTTCGCTGTAAATAGGGTTTCTTAATTTCAAGCGTTGCTCAATAAAGTATGGGCGCATATCGAATATACTTTCTACAATTTTAGCAATCTCTCCATCGGTTTTGTTTACTTTGTTGCTTCCATAAGTATTGATGTAAATTCCCATTGGTTTAGCTACACCAATGGCATAACTTACTTGAACCAAAATTTCATCTGCTACGCCAGCCGCAACCAAGTTTTTAGCGATGTGACGAGTAGCATAAGCCGCACTTCTATCTACTTTGCTTGGGTCTTTTCCGCTAAAAGCGCCACCACCGTGAGCACCTTTGCCTCCGTAAGTATCTACAATAATTTTTCTACCTGTTAAACCAGTATCTCCGTGAGGACCACCAATTACAAATTTACCCGTTGGGTTGATGTGGTATTGAATTTTATCGTTGAATAAGTGGGCTACTTGTGGGTTGTTTTTTATAATTCTTGGAATTAAAATCCCTACAATGTCGGATTTTATTTTTGCCAACATTTTTTCTTCAGCATCAAAATCATCATGCTGTGTAGAAACCACGATGGCATCGATACGTATAGGCTTGTTGTTGTCGTCGTATTCTAAGGTTACTTGTGATTTTGCATCAGGGCGTAAATACGTAATTTCTTTGTTTTCACGACGTAAAATTGCCAACTCTTGTAAAATTTTGTGTGATAAATCTAAAGCCAAAGGCATTAAATTTTCGGTTTCGTTGCTTGCATAACCAAACATCATACCTTGGTCGCCAGCACCTTGTTCTTCTTTGTTGGCTTTATCTACTCCTTGGTTAATGTCTTGCGATTGCTCATGAATTGCAGATAAAATACCGCAAGAATTAGCTTCAAACATGTATTCGCTTTTTGTGTAACCAATTTTTTTGATTACATCTCTTGCAATTTGTTGAACATCTAAATAGGTTTTAGACTTCACTTCTCCTGCCAAGATTACCTGACCAGTAGTTACCAAAGTTTCACAAGCTACCTTTGATTCGGCATCAAAAGCTAGGAAATTGTCAATTAGGGCATCTGAAATTTGATCTGCAATTTTATCTGGGTGCCCTTCAGATACAGATTCTGATGTAAATAAATACGACATTACTTAAATTAATTAAAAGGTTAAATAATATGTAGGCTGATTCCTGATTAAACAGGCGATAAATAGAAGTGTAGAATTGTTTTAGCACTTTTTTTTAACGTGGTTGCAATCTAATCTTTGAAATTCAAAGACAATACAAATCAGTCCACTTTTTATAATGGCACAAAAATACTATTTAATTATTAATAGTCAAAAAATATAGATTAATTTGTGCCAAAAAATAAAAGACGTGAAAAAGAACATTTTGTTTGTCATTAATCCAATATCTGGCGGAAAATCAAAAAAGGATTTGCCAACGCTTATTCATAATTTTTTAAATCTTGAAAAATTCAATCCAAGCTATGTTTTTACAGAGTACGAAGGGCACGCTACGGAATTAACAGCAGAGGCTTTAAAAAATGGAATCGATATTGCGGTGGCTGTGGGTGGAGATGGAACCATCAACGAGGTGGCAACGGCGGTGGTAAAAACAGATAAAATTTTAGGCATTATCCCTTTGGGCTCTGGAAATGGTTTGGCACGATTTTTAAAAATCCCTTTAAGCGTAAAATCTGCAATTGAGGTGATTAATCAATTAAAAACAGATAAAATTGATACGGCTTTGCTAAATGACAAACCATTTTTCAACATGGCAGGCGTAGGTTTCGATGCGCATATTAGTCACGTTTTTGCAGGAAATTCAAAAAGAGGTTTGTCAACCTATATAAAATTAGGGTTTTCCGAAATTCTGGACTACAAGCCACAGGCGTATCAAATTAACATCGATGGGGTGGATTATCACCAATCTGCTTTCGCAATTAGCATCGCCAATTCATCTCAGTATGGCAACAATGTGCACATTTCGCCTTTGGCTTCGGTAAAAGACGGTTGGCTTGATGTTTGTATTATTAAACCTTTCGAGCTCTACAAAATGCCTTTGTTTGCGATGCGTGTTTTGGTAAAAAATGCCGAAAAAAGCAATATGT
Source organism: Sphingobacteriaceae bacterium (assembly GCA_019751895.1). GTDB lineage: Bacteria > Bacteroidota > Bacteroidia > Sphingobacteriales > Sphingobacteriaceae > Pedobacter. The sequence goes on from JAIEMU010000140.1 coordinate 6,768, forward strand.
TGGACATTATTAAAGCTAAAAAAATACAAATTAGCATGGCAAAACCTTCTGCAATACATTTGGATGGAGAGCCTTCGGGCTTTACAAGCTCGATGAATATTGAAATTAAAGAAAATAGTTTGAATGTGCTGATACCTTAATATATAATAGTAATGAAATCTAAAAAAATGGGATTAAACGATTTGGGTGGAATTATGTTTTCAACCGACAGTAATTATGTGTTTGAAAACAACGATAACCTAGAAGACGCAACCTTGCCCAATCAGCAACAAGATTTGAGGGTTACCTTGGATAAAAAAAATCGTGGAGGCAAAGCGGTTACTTTAATTACGGGTTTTGTGGGCAGTGCAACAGATTTAGAAACCTTAGCTAAAATGCTAAAAACAAAATGTGGTGTAGGTGGGGCCGCAAAAGACAATCAGATACTTATTCAAGGAGATTTTAGAGATAAGGTGCTCCAAATTTTACAAAAGGAGAATTTTAAAGTTAAAAAAAGCGGCGGCTAGTTTTTGATATAATTGCCTGATAAAAAGCAATTTGTTTCTTAGTGTAATACCAACAATAAGTAAATTTTTTTATCAAATCACTTTCATACTCTTAATATGTACTTAACTTTGTCGGATATTTAACTAAAATTTTATGTCTAACTCTACAAAAAGTACACCTAATTTAAGCTATTTAAATTTAAATAAAGCGAATGTAAAATACCAATTAACCCCAGCGGAATTGGTAGAAGAAGCGTTGAAAAACAACGAAGGCTCTTTGGCCGATTCAGGCGCATTGGCTATCGACACAGGGAAATTTACTGGGCGTTCGCCAAAAGATAGATTTGTTGTTTGTGACGACTTAACCGAAAACACCGTTTTTTGGGGCGACATCAATATAAAAATTAGTCCAGCTCATTTTGATGGTTTATTTGAAAAAATGACCAATTACATTGCTCAAAAAGACATTTACGTAAGAGATGCTTATGCTTGCGCCGATGAAAATTATAAAATGAGCATTCGGGTGATTACCGAAAAAGCATATCAAAACTTATTTGCCAACAATTTGTTTTTGAGATATGATAACAACGAAATGCCAAACACACCCGAATGGACCATTATCGCCATTCCTTCTTTTTTAGCCAATCCAACTGAAGACGGAACTAGACAAGAAAATTTTTCAATCTTAAATTTCTCGAAAAAAATTATTTTAATTGGAGGCACCGGCTATACTGGGGAGATTAAAAAAGGCATTTTTTCGGTCTTAAATTATATTCTTCCCTTGCAAAAAAACACTTTGTCTATGCACTGCTCGGCAAATGTGGGCGATAATGGAGACACAGCCATCTTTTTTGGACTGTCGGGAACAGGAAAAACAACCCTATCAGCCGATGCAAGCAGACACTTAATCGGTGATGATGAACATGGCTGGGGAGATAAATCCGTGTTTAACTTTGAAGGCGGTTGTTATGCCAAATGCGTGGATTTAACCGCAGAAAAAGAACCTGAAATTTTTAATGCCATCAAAACGGGTTCTTTATTAGAAAACATTAACTTTTTTGAGAACACAAACACGGTTGATTTTTCTAATATCGACAAAACCGAAAACACAAGGGTAGCGTATCCTATTAATTACATTGCAAACTCATTAAAACCATCCATCGCACCGGTACCTAAAAATATATTTTTCTTAACCGCTGATGCCTTTGGCGTATTGCCTCCAATCTCAAAATTAACACCTGGTCAGGCGATGTTTCACTTCATTTCTGGCTACACAGCAAAAGTTGCAGGCACAGAGGCGGGTGTAACAGAACCACAGTTGACCTTCTCGGCATGTTTTGGAAAAGCGTTTTTACCATTACACCCTACCAAGTACGCAGATTTGTTGGGGAAAAAAATGCAAGAGAATAAAGTTAATGTATGGTTGATAAACACTGGCTGGAGTGGTGGCGCTTATGGTGTAGGAAAAAGAATGAAATTGGCCTATACCCGAGCAATGATTACTGCGGCATTAAACAATGAACTTGACCAAGTGGAATACGAAATGCATGAAACTTTTGGCTTTATGATGCCAAAAAGCTGTCCAAACGTTCCTGCTGAAATATTAAACCCAAGAAATACTTGGGAAGATAAAGCCGCTTATGATGAAAAAGTAAATCAACTGGCGATTGCATTTTTAGATAATTTCAAACAATTTGAAGCCTTTTCAAATGACGAAATTTTAGCGGCATTGCCAAAAGTGAAATAATTTAAAAGAAAGAATTAAAAAATATTTTTGATTTTATATTTGCATATATCTTTTTTTTTCGGTTTAATTGTGAAATTATTTCTGACGAATAAAATAGATGTACTTCAATTCAGAAATAAATAAAAACAAATTAGGCTAAAAAATAAAAACATTAACAAAATTAAAAACTAAAAAAAATGTCAAACGCACCAAAAACAGCAGCAGTTAAAAAAGAAAGCTCAAGCGCATCAGGATTGTTTTCAACCCTAGTAATTCCAATTTGTTTAATCATTGGAGTTTTAATTTTTATGTTTGTAATGGGAGACCCAGCAAACTTTACTGACCCATTAGAAAAACATCATCCAAAACCAAACAATTACATGGGTATGGCTTATGCTGGTGGTGTTATTGTGCCAATTTTAGTAGGTATGCTTTTAATGGTATTCGTGTTTTCTGTTGAGCGTTTAATCGTTATAGGAAAAGCAACAGGTAGTGGTAACTTAGATTCTTTTATCAAAAAAATTCAAGGTTTGTTAAACTCAAACAACATTGAAGGCGCTATGAGCGAATGTGATAAACAAAAAGGTTCGGTAGCAAACGTTATTAAATCTGGTTTAACTAAATATCGTGAAATGGAAGTTGACCAAAAAATGGATACTGAGCAAAAATGTTTAGCTATACAAAAATCTATAGAAGAGGCTACAACCTTAGAAATGCCAATGTTAGAGCAAAACTTAACCATTATTGCTACATTGGTATCAGTAGGTACGTTATTAGGATTAATGGGTACTGTATCGGGTATGATTAAAGCCTTCGCAGGTTTGGCAAATTCAGGCGCACCAGATCAAGCCGCATTAGCAAACGGTATTTCTGAAGCATTGATAAACACCTTAACAGGTATCAGTACCTCTGCCTTGGCAATTATCATGTACAATGTACTTACTTCTAAAATAGATAAATTGACTTATGCTATTGATGAGGCTGGTTTTAGCATCGTACAAACTTACGCTAGCACCCATAAATAAAAATTATTTTATTTTTTTACTGGTTTTTATTGAAAACCAGAAAAATTAACATCATTACTAAAATAAATAATTTTTAATATTATGGCAAGAGCAAAAGTTCCAAGAAAAAGCACAGCGATAGATATGACCGCTATGTGCGATGTGGCTTTCTTGTTGTTAACATTTTTTATATTAACAGCAACAGCCCGCCAACCAGACCCTGCAAATATTACAACGCCTACTTCTACTTACGAAATAAAAGTTCCAGATAAAGATCTTGCGATATTGAGTATTGGTCATGGAAAAGTTTTCTTTGAAGTAATCGGTCAAGACATTAAGAGATATACCCTAGAAAAAATGGGTGAAACTTATGGCGTAACCTTTTCTGAAGAAGAGAAAAAACGTTTTGCTGTGTTAGGTTCTTTTGGTGTTCCAATGAACCAGTTGAAGAATTTCATCAACATGAATGGTGAAGAACGTACCAAAACAACCATACAAACAGGTATTCCTACTTCGGATAGCACTTCTCGTGGAGAGTTGTATCAGTGGGTGTTACAATCGAGAATGGCTGTTGCAGCGTTACACAACGAGCGTATGAGTATCAGTATTAAAGGAGATTCGAAAGAAGAATATCCTACGGTTAGAAAAATAATTGACATTCTACAAAAGCAAAAACAAAACAAATTTAGTTTAATCACCTCTCCAGAAGGAGCACCAAAAAAATAGTAAGATGGCAGAATTAGACACCTCCGGCGGGGGTAAAAAAGGTGGAAAAGTAAGGAGTAAAAAGCAATCAACCAGAGTAGATTTAACAGCGATGGTGGATTTAGCCTTCTTATTAATTACGTTTTTTATGTTAACCACAACACTATCTAAGCCCCTAGCAATGGAAATTGTTAAGCCAGATAAGGATGTTAAAAATAAAGACAATAAATTAGAGTTAAAAGCGTCTTCAACGATGACAATTTTGTTGGGTAAAGACAATAAATTAGCTTGGTACATGGGTGAAGCTGGTAAAAGCGCACCAACAATTGTTTCTTTCAATCAAATTAGAGCAGATATATTGGCTAATAAAAAGAAAGTAGCAGATATTGGTAATCCTAAAATGTCTTTAACGGTGATCATAAAACCTACAAGTGGATGTAATTATCAGAATTTTGTGGACATAATGGATGAGCTTAACATTGCAAAAATTGTTAATGCACCATCAATTGACGATGATCCAGAGCATTTGCTAGAAGGCGAAAAGCAAGCGATGAAAGCTGCTGGAATTTTATAACAATTTAAAAATATTAACCATGTTAGGATCTAAAATAGATTTATTTAGAAAAGAATGGCTTGATGTTGTATTTGTAAACAAAAATAAAAATTACGGAGCTTACGATCTTCGTAGTCAAAATGCAAGCAACACAACAAGAGCTTTGCTTTTTACTTCATCTGTATTTTTGGGGTTGTTTTTTGCACCTTACATTTACAATAAAGTAAAAGGTCTTTTACCTGAGCCACCAAAAGAGGTGCAAAAGGAGATAACCATGTTGCCTCCTCCTCCGGTAGATGACAAAAAACCATTGCCTCCACCGGTAGAGCCACCTCCACCAAAAGAGGACCAAGTGAAATTTCCTCCTCCAATTGTAAAACCGGATGATCAGGTAAGGGATGAAGAACCACCAAAAGTTGCAGATTTGCAAAAAGCAGATCCAGGACAAAAAACTGTTGAAGGTAATCCTGATGCAGATATCGTTGTGGTAGAAGCAGTTGGTGAAGGACCAAAACAAGCAGTTGTAGTTGAAGATAATAAAGTTTACGACTATGTAAGTTTAGAAGCGCAACCAGGTTATCCAGGTGGAATGTCTAAATTTTACGAATACGTTGGTAAATCAGTAAGATATCCTCCTATGGCACAAGAGTCTGGCTTGCAAGGAAAAGTTTTTGTTTCTTTTGTAATTGAAAAAGATGGAAGCTTAACCGACGTTCGTGTAGAAAGAAAGATAGGTGGTGGTTTAGACGAAGAAGCAATCAGAGTATTGAAGGGAAGTAAAAGATGGCAACCTGGTATGCAAAATGGTAGTCCAGTGCGTGTTAAGTATAACATTCCAATTAATTTCACATTAGCTGAACAATAAAAAGAAGATGCTAAATTTTGAATTTTTTAAACAGAAATCGCCACAACAGCGATTTCTGTTTATTTTAGGCCTAGTGATGATGTTCGTATATTTCGGTATCGGCATTATGGTTATTTTTTTTAACAATGTATTGCGAATTGACACAGCTAAGCTGAAAGACAATTATCGCATTGCTTTTGGGGTTTTATTAATCGTTTATGCAATTTTTAGGTTTAGTCGATTATTAATAAAAAAACAAGATGATGAAGTTTAGTTACTTGAGTTTACTTGTTTTTTTATTTCTTTTTTCGTGCCGAAGCCCTAAGAAAAATGAAGTGACCCAAAGCCGCACCACAGGCGAAACCAGCATATTGGTAGATGAATCTTTTGCGCAGGTTTTAGATGCACAAATACAGGTTTTTTCTGTTGAGTATCCAAACGCAACGGTAAAATCAATTTTAGAAAATGAAAACAAAATTATGCCTTTGTTTTTGAATCGAAAAATTAAAGCTGCGGTTCTTTCTAGAATGCTGACCGATAAAGAACAAAAAAACTATACATCAAAAGGTATAATTGTGTACACGGATCGCTTTGCGATAGATGGAATTGCTTTAATCACCAACAAAGAAAATGCGGATAGCACCATTAATAGCCAAGATATTATTTCTATTTTGAAAGGTGAAAACCCCAAAGGAATAAATTTAGTGTTTGATAATCCACATTCAAGCACATTACGTTATTTTAAAGATTTAGCGAAGATTAAAGATTTGCCTAATAAGCATATTTTTACACTTCAAAATAGCAACGAAGTGATTAAGTACATTGCTTCGCATCAAAACTATGTGGGCGTGATAGGTGTAAATTGGCTGTATAACAATGAAAAATCTATTCAAGCGCAATTACTAAAAATAAAAACGATGGCTGTGAAAAATTCAGATGACAAAGAATATTACAAGCCTACACAAGAAAATTTAATAAGTGGTAGGTATCCTTTTTTAAGGAATATTTACATTTTAAACGCCGAGGGGAATGGAAACTTGGGTACAGGTTTTGCAAATTGGTTGTGCAGTCCAAGAGGGCAGTTGATTGTTTTGAAATCAGGATTGGCACCACATAAATTAAATCCAAGAGAATTAAACATAAAAACAAACAAATAAATATTATATTCGAACCATGAAAAAGGTAATAAAAACAATGAGCCTTAGTTTTGGGCTTTTAACGATGGGTTCAATTGCAAATGCACAAAGTTTGGCAGATGCAAACAAAGCAATTGACGCAGAGCAGTTTCACAAAGCAAAAACAATGTTGAAACAATTGGTAACCAATCAACCAAAAAAGGGAGATAATTATTTCCACTTGGGTAGAGTGTATTTGTTGACCGACAATTTAGATTCGGCGGTAGTGACTTTTAACAATGGTTTGTTGGCTGATCCAAAAAATGAATTGAACTATGTAGGTTTGGGACAAGCAAGTTTGCATAAAAACGACCATAGTGCTGCCAAAAGCAATTTTGACAAAGCAATGGAAAGAGGAAATAAGAGTTATAAAACTAATTTATACATAGGAAAAGCGTATTTATCGGTAGCTAAACCTGAAGACCCTAAAGCTCCTAAAGCGGATTTTAATACGGCATTGACGTATTTGAAAAAAGCAGATTCATTAGAAGTTAAAGATTTAGATGCTGAAGTATTTATCGCTTTGGGCGATTGTTTTGCTTTGCAAAGCAAAAACAGTGAAGCATATACGCCATACAACACTGCAAAAGGCATTGATGGAACCTTGGCAAGACCAGATGTTCAAATTGGACGTATGTTTAAACAAGCAAGAAACTGGGTAGATGCAGAGCGTCAATTGAAAAGTGCAATTGAATTGGATGCAAATTATGGACCTGCTTATCGTGAATTGGCTGAATTGTATTTGCAATGGGCTAGTTTTAAACCAACAGACCCTAAAATGGCTTTGGCATTAACCAATTATAAAAAATACATAGACTTAACGGATTATTCATTTGAATCAAAATTGAGATATGCACAGTTTTTAATTTATGCACAAGATTTTAAAGGTTTAACAGCTAGTTTAAATGATTTGAATGCAGGAAAAGTGCCTGAAGAAAAGAAAATGTTTATTTCTCGTTTCAAAGGATATTCGGAATATGAAAATGGAAATTATAACGAGAGTTTAAATTCATTAAACAGCCTATTTTCGCAATCGAACGAGAAGTCTAAAATATTTGCTTCAGATTATAAATATTTAGGTAGAGCGCAATTTAAAACAGGTGCGGATAGTTTAGCGGTTTTAACTTTCAAAAAAGGTGCTGCTATTGATTCAACATTGACAGATGAAATGTCGGATGTAGCTAAGAAATTGGCGAAAGATAAAAAATATGCTCAAGCGGCAGATGCATTTCGTTTTATGATTGCTAAAAATCCAAAAAGCCCAAGTACAGCTACCAATTACTTCTTTTTAGGGCAATATAATTTCTATAATCACATGTTTTTAGACAAAGCGGTTAAAGAATTAAACAAAGGATTGTTGGTTGAAGCTGATTCGGCAATGAGTTATGTAAACAGAGTGAGTCCTGAATTTATAGGTGCTTATTCATTGAGAGCAAAAATCAATAATGCAATGGACACTACGAGCCCACAAGTTGGTTTGGCAAATCCATACTATGAAAAATTTATTGAATTGGCAACTGCAACACCTGAAAAAGCTACAGCTAATGCTAAAGCTTTAGCATCTGCTTATGATTCTTTAGGATATTTTTATATGGATACGGACAAAGAAAAAGCAAAGGATTATTTCAATAAATCATTAGCCATTAATCCTGTAAATGATTTTGCAACAAAAAATCTTCAGTTTTTAAATGGTCCAGTTGCGCCAGCAGCACCAAGTGCACCTAAAAAGCCGATAAAAAAATAGGTTTTGAAATAAAGGAGACAAAAAAATAAGGTTCAATTTTTAGTTGAACCTTATTTTTTTGCAATAAATTTAATTAACTTTTAGGATACAATAAACTAAAAACAGTTTTTACGATAGATAAAATCAAAGCTAATTTTACAGCAGCAAGAAAAGCGACTTTGAAACCAGGCAAGAAATAACTTACCAATAACACCATTAAGACACTAATTAAAAACGAAACACTCCCTAAGGTAAAGAAGTTGATAGGGAAGGTAACGAGCCTTAAAACAGCCCCTATGGTCATGTTTGCTAAAGCAATACAAACGGTAGCGATGATAGCCGTTTGAAAATTGATAACCACAACTCCCGAGATGAAATGATGGGCAAAATAAATAATTAGCCCTAAAAGTAAAGTTTCGATAATGTACTTCATATTTTTTTATTTTTTTTGTTCGGATAAAGGTAAAAAGATTATTTTTATATTCATTTAAACCTATTTTAAATTGATGCAAGCCCAATATAAAACCTTCGATTTGTTATTAAAACACACGTTTTCGATTGCCAACTTTTCGAGAAATCATACACCCGTAGTCTTATTGAAACTACTGTATGAAGGTTGCGAAGGCTTTGGTGAGGCGTCTATGGTTCCTTATTTGGGCGAGAACAGTGAAACGGCGATTGATTTTTTAAACAAAGTAGATTGGCAAAATTTTAAGTTTCCATTTGATTTTAAAGAAGTGAATGCGTACTTAGATTCAATTGCTGAAGGAAATACGGCTGTGAAAGCAGCAATAGATATAGCCTTAAATGATTTGCAAGGAAAATTAGTAGAAAAGCCTTGTTATGCGCTTTATGGCGCTCAACCTTCGGCTATGCCCGTTACTTCTTATACTTTAGGCATGGATACTTTATCTGTAATCAAACAGAAATTGATGGATGCGCAAGATTTTAGGGCAATTAAAGTAAAGTTAGGCTCTGCCGATGACAAGGCAATTATAAAAACGATTAGAAACATAACTCAGTTGCCCTTGTATGTGGATGCCAATCAAGGTTGGTTGGACAAAGAAAGGGCTTTAGATTTGATCCATTGGCTGGCGGAACAGGGCGTGGAATTGGTAGAACAGCCGATGGCGAAATTAGATATTGAAGGCAATGCTTGGCTTACCGAGCGAAGTCCCATTCCGATAATAGCCGATGAATCGGTTCAACGATTAAAAAATATTTCCTCAATTAAGGGAGCTTATCATGGTATTAATATTAAGTTGATGAAAAGCACAGGCATGTATGAAGCACATCAAATGATTTTAGAAGCCCGCAAATTGGGCATGAAAATATTGATTGGCTGTATGAGCGAAACCAGTTGTGCAAGTTTGGCAGCCGCCGCTTTAGCTCCCTTATGCGATTGGGCAGATATTGATGGGCCGTGGCTTACCCAAAACAACCCTTTTGAAACGCCAATATTGGCAAATGGAAAATACCAATTGACCCAAGCTTCGGGTTTAGGTTTGTCGAGTTTAAAAAGCGGTTTTTGGAGTTAAAAGATTAGTTTTTTGCTTCAATTTGTTTGTAAAACTTTTCTCTGTAAGTGTCGCCTATCGGAATTACTTTGTCCTCGATGTTGATGCGACTGCGCTCAATATTTTTAATTTTATCAATGGCAATGATGTAAGATTTATGCACACGAATAAATTGAGAAATAGGTAAAGTTTCTTCCATTTTTTTCATGTTTTGCAAAGTAATCACACGTTCGGTTTTGGTGAAAATAGAAATATAATCCTTCAATCCTTCGATGTATAAAATATCTATCAAAGCAATTTTTTGAATTTTATGTTCTGTTTTTACGAAAATAAAATCCTGAACAGCAGCATTTTGATTGCTTTGTGTTGCGCTCGAACTTGCTGCCACACTTTCGATGGGTTTTAGCTTATTTGCAACCTTTTCTACGGCTTTATAAAAACGATCGAAAGCAATAGGCTTGAGTAGATAATCAGCCACATTGAGGTCGTAACTTTCCAATGCATATTGAGAATAAGCGGTGGTCAGGATGTAATTTGTTTTGTTGCCAGCTATTTTCACAAATTGAATACCCGTAAGCTCAGGCATTTGAATGTCTAAGAACACCAAATCAATTCCGCCTGCTTGGACCAATTCTAAAGCTTCTAAAGGATTTTCGGTACGTTTTACAAGTTCTAAAAAAGGAGTTTTAGCAATGTAATCTTCAATAATATCCAATGCCAATGGTTCGTCATCTACGGCAATACATTTTAATTTCATAGTTGTAATATTAGTTCGGTGGTGTAGTGTGTTGGCGAATTTACAACATTCAGTTGATACCTTTCAGGATACATGATTTCTAGCCTGCGGTCAACGTTGTTTAAGCCCACGCCGCCAATTCCATCTTTATTTTGGTTGTTTTTTTTGTTGCTTATGCTAAAGTGTAAAATTTCGGTATTGGCAATGATATTAATTTTTATTGGGTTTTTGCTGTCGTTTGCAACACCATGTTTAAAAGCATTTTCGATGAAAGAAATCAAGATTAAAGGTACAATTTTTTGATGACCGATAACCCCTTCGGAATTGACAGATACAAAAACACCCTCTTTAAACCGTAAGTTTTGCAAGGCAATATAGTTGTTTAAATACTCTAATTCTTTACTTAAAGACACTTTTTCGTCGTTACTTTCATAAATCATGTAACGCATGATGTCGGATAATTTTAAGATGGCATCAGCGGTTTGATCTGATTTTTGGTAGGCTAATGAATAGATATTATTTAATGAATTGAACAAAAAATGAGGATTTAATTGTGATTTTAAAAAAGCCAATTCCATTTCTTTTTTCTCACTTTCCAAGTTTCGTTGGTTGCGACGATGAATAAATGAATCGATGGTGAACCGTAAAAGCGAACTAATTACGACCAAAAACCCAGTTACAAAAACACTATTGATGATAAATGAAGAATAAGAAATGGTATGATGTTTTTTATTTTTTACATATTCTAAAACAATTTCTCGGTTGAGCAAAGCGACTGCAAACTTGATTAAAATAATAACTGCTGAAAGTAGTATTAAACTGGCAATATAGACCCAAGTTTTTTGTTTTTCGAGTATAAAATAGGGAATAAGCGCTTGATAATTTACATAAAACAAGATAAGATTGATAATACCATAATAGCCAAAATACACGATTATACTATATGCAGATATTGCTTCTTCACTTTTATATGTCGAAAGCACACAAAGAAATATAATAACCGCCCAAAATACCACATGCAAGGCAACGCCACCTGTATTGATTTTTCTTTCCATTTTTTTAATTTTTTACGCTCACAAAGTATAAAAACTTCACAAATTAACCTATCTCAATCGACAAACGGGCAAAATTTTTATACAAACGCCAAATTAGAGGGTGTAAATAGATAAACAGCCCTTTTTTCCCGTTGGTATATAATTTTAAATGCTTGGTATAATACATTTTAGCGGGTGTTATTTTTTGGTTCTATTTGTTCAACGAAAGAAAATAAACCAATTTAAAAAATACAACCATGAAAAATTTATCAAATGTATCGCCTTTTTTAATGTTATTATTGCCTGTTTTTTTTGTAATGGCTTTGTCAATGAATGTTGGCAACAAAAGCAATGAAGAAGTGGTTTTGAAAACCAAAAACACAACCACAGGTTTGTTAATCAAAACAGCAGGTCAATTTGTAAAATAGCAACATTTTTTTATCTTTGATTTTAAACCAATTGAAGATGGAAAACATATTCTCAACAGCGGTGAGCGAGCAGGTAATTGCTCGTATTCATCAGTTAAATAGCGGTTCTCAACCACAATGGGGTAAGATGAATGTAGCGCAAATGTTGGCGCATTGCAATGTTACCTACGCTTTGGTTTACGACCAAAGTATTCCTAAATCAAACGCCTTTACAAAGTTTTTGTTGAAGCTTTTTGTCAAAAAAGCGGTGGTTAGTGAAACCCCTTTCAAAAAAAGTAGCGCCACAGCGCCTATTTTTATCATTAAAGACGCTAAAGAATTTGATGCCGAAAAGCAAAAGCTTGTCAAAAACATCCAAAAAACACAAGCTTTGGGCGAAAATCATTTTGAAGGAAAAGAATCACATTCTTTTGGCAAACTAACTAGCCAAGAATGGAACAATATGTTTTACAAACATCTTGACCACCATCTGCGTCAGTTTGGGGTTTAACGATTTATAAATAGGGCGCTTCTTGTTTGTATTAATTTTTTATATTGAACTTTGTTTTCATCATTTAAAAAAGAGCTTTCAATCTTTAAAATGGCTTTTGGAAGCCAAGGAGCAATTTTTTTGTAAACCGAATTTATTTGTTTTTCGGTCAGTTTTAAGACCTCTCCAAATCTATCAAAATAACCTTTGTCAAAATTTTTTCTTTTCCCACCCAATAAGAGTGCAGTGTCGTCTATGTCCTTTGGTAGGATGATTTTTACATTTAGTAAATCGTAAGCTGGAGATAAAACCCAACCCATTTCAGAAAGCCACATAGAGAAATTTTTCAGGTGCATATCGTTATTGCCAATTATAAAATTGAATAAGGCTAGTTCAAAAAATCGCAATTTATCCATTAAAGTGTTTGCTGACAATTCGCCTAATGTTTTTCCAAGTTTTTCCATCGTCCCTAAATACTTGTCTTCTAGTTCTAAGATTTGTAAAAAGTCTATCATGTGTATTTTGTCATTGTTTTTTTTTCGGTCAATCCGCTTTGTAATGTAGCATAATTCACCCGAAGCCAGTCTAATCATGTTTGTAGGTACTACATCTATCTTAAATAGTTCAGCCAACTTCATAGATAAATGTTCATTTTCTGGCATTTGATTGAATCTTGAATTTTGTGGTTTCAAAATATACAATCCTTCTAATGCGTCCATAATGGTTAAGCGACTTTTATGTTTGTCTTTTAAATTATTTTTTATCCAGCCAAGAGATAATTTTGGTTGCACACCAGGCACAGTTATCGACAACTCCACCGTTTGTTTAGCTAATTTTTCCATTTCATCTAAACGATAAAGTAACTCGGGAGCCGACTTCGTTCCATAGAACTTTTCGATACACTTCTGATGATAATCAACGGTGTTTATTTCTAATTCTTTATAACAACTCAAACACTTAGTCATTTAGTTTTTCTTTTATAACGTGAACACTAACAGCTCCTATTGTATTTTGACAACAAGCCAACAACAAGCCCATTCGATCATTTTTTTGTATTTTCCAGCCTTCTGTAGCAATGGACAATAACCATCCCTCCGGAATTAACCCATCGAAAAACGGAAAAAGTCGCTTGCTTTTATATGGAATACGGCTAACAGGCATTTGAAAAGTAATAAATAAATTGGGGTAATTTTGTATATAATCAGCATCATATACATATTCGTATTCGCCGGTTTCTAATTCTTTTAGCACACCTGCAACAACATTGTTATATTTAATAATTGCTTGTCTCATTGTTGTTTTTCATTTATTGGGCCTAAAGTATGACCAAACATTTTCAATACTTGATTTACTTTCGATAAACTCAAATTGTCTTTTCCTTGTTCTATCTTTCTTATTACGGTTAATGCTACGCCGGATTTCATTGCTAAATCTTCTTGCGTTAACTTTGATTGTTTTCGTCTGGTTTTAATAAATGTAGATATTTCTTTCATTTTTATATGCTTTAACATACAAAAGTAGTGATTTTTAATTTATTATATCTTATTGCATATATTTTTTTAATTTTCTACGTTTTTATATCTTATTGCATATAGATTTAAAATTAATTTTCAGTAAACCTAGCGCCAATTTAAAAACATTAGCGTCCTAATTTACAAACAGATAAAATTTACAATCAAAAATCAAATTAAATTCTGTAGCTTTGCGCCAAATTCATTAAGCGCATTTATGCAAAAAATTAGAAACATAGCTATTATAGCTCACGTTGACCACGGTAAAACTACTTTGGTTGATAAAATTTTACACTCTTGTTCTATTTTTCGTGACAACGAAAAAACAGGAGATTTGATATTAGACAACAACGATTTAGAGCGTGAACGTGGAATTACGATTGTTTCTAAAAACGTGTCGGTACAATACAAAGATGTAAAAATCAACATTATTGACACCCCTGGTCACGCCGATTTTGGTGGTGAAGTGGAACGTGTATTGAAAATGGCAGATGGCGTATTGTTGTTGTGTGATGCCTTTGAGGGAGCGATGCCACAAACTCGTTTTGTGACGCAAAAAGCACTTTCATTAGGGCTGAAGCCGATTGTAGTTGTAAACAAAGTTGACAAAGAAAACTGTCGCCCAGAGGAAGTTTATGAACAAATTTTCGAATTGTTTTTCAACCTTGAAGCAACCGAAGATCAATTAGATTTCCCAGTAATCTATGGTTCATCAAAACAAGGATGGATGAGCACCGATTGGAAAGTACCTACAACCGACATTTTTGCCTTGTTGGATGCTGTAGTAAAAAATATTCCAGCGCCACCGATGTTGGAAGGAACACTACAAATGCAAATCACCTCTTTAGATTATTCTTCTTTTGTAGGTCGTATTGCCGTTGGACGTGTACACCGTGGTACCATCAAAGAAAACCAACCCGTTACCTTAATCAAGCGTGATGGTAAAATGGTGAAATCGAGAGTAAAAGAATTATATGTTTTCGAAGGTTTAGGTAAAATTCGTACTACGGAAGTAAAATCAGGAGATATTTGTGCGGTGGTAGGTATCGAAGGTTTTGATATTGGCGATACCATCGCTGATTTTGATGCCCCAGAGCAATTACCAGTTATCAAAATTGATGAGCCTACGATGAACATGTTGTTCACCATCAACAACTCACCATTTTTTGGTAAAGAAGGTAAATTTGTAACCTCTCAACGTATTAAAGAACGTTTGTACAAAGAGATGGAGAAAAATCTAGCTTTAAAAGTAGTAGAAACCGAATCTCCAGATGCATATTTGGTTTACGGACGTGGAATTCTCCATTTATCGGTATTGATAGAAACCATGCGTCGTGAAGGATATGAATTGCAGGTTGGGCAACCACAGGTAATTGTAAAAGAAATTGACGGCAAGAAATGTGAGCCAGTTGAAACTTTAATTGTGGATGTACCTGGTGATGTAGCAGGAAAAGTAATCGAATTGGTTACTCAACGCAAAGGCGAATTGTTAATCATGGAACCAAAAGGAGATTTACAACACTTAGAATTTGAAATCCCTGCTCGTGGTATTATCGGATTGCGTAATAACGTATTGACCGCAACTGCCGGAGAAGCCATTATGGCGCATCGTTTCAAAGCGTATGAGCCTTGGAAAGGAGTAATTCCAGGACGTTTGAATGGTGTATTGGTATCGATGGAAAAAGGACAAACGACGGCTTACTCGATAGATAAATTGCAAGATAGAGGTCGTTTCTTTGTAGATCCAGGTGTAGATGTTTACGAAGGTCAAATTATGGGAGAGCACATCCGTGATAACGATTTAGTAGTAAACGTGGTGAAAGGTAAAGCCTTAACCAATATGCGTGCTTCTGGTACGGACGACAATACTCGTATTGCGCCAGCCATTAAGTTTTCGTTAGAAGAGGCGATGGAATATATCCAAGCCGACGAGTATATCGAAGTAACGCCGCAAAGTATGCGTTTGCGTAAAATATATTTGAACGAAAATGAACGTAAAATCAATGCAAAAAGATTTCAATCGTAATTAAATTGAAATTTAATATACTGAAAGCCTGTAAGTTTCTGCTTACAGGCTTTTTTGTTTACAAAGTGAAATTGTATTTTCACAATTGTATAGTTGATGCTATATTTTGTATTTTTGTAATCTCATACCTTATACATTCAATTAAATTAGTTTATTATGGGCGTAATAAATATCAAAGCATACACTGCCGACACCATGCAAATTGATGCAATAAAAGCATTTATGAAGGCATTAAAAATCAAATTTGAAGTTTCTAAAGAAACTGAAAAACCCTATAATGAAGAATTTGTAAAAAAAATAAAGCAAGGTGATAAAGAGTTTGCAGAAGGAAAAGGAATAAAAATGTCTGTTTCCGAATTTAAGGCTTTATGCAAATAGAACTTACTGCTGAAGCACAAGCTCATCTTGTTTATTGGAAAAAAATAGGCAACAAATCAATTTTGAATAAAATTGAAAAGCTTACGGACGCTATTTTAGAAAACCCATTTACGGGAATCGGCAAACCCGAAGCTTTAAAACATGAACTCGCTCCAAAATGGTCAAGACGAATTAATGGAGAACATCGCTATGTATATTTAGCTACGGAACAGACACTCTTTGTATATTCGCTCAAAGGTCATTACGCGTAAAATAAAAGCTAGTTTTTTATAGCATTACTTTCATTTTTACATTCAAATGCAAAAAAAAAGGCATTTTGCGCTATATTTGCAATCTATTTGAATCATAGACCGCCATGAAAGAGAGATTAGAAAAAATACAAGAAGCGATAGCGCCCCTACAGCAACAAATTGTTAACCATAAAGTTTATGGAGCTATTCATACTTTAGCCGATTTGAGGGTGTTTATGGAGCACCATGTTTTTGCCGTGTGGGATTTTATGTCCTTGCTAAAAGCATTACAAAACAATCTTACTTGCACACAAGTGCCTTGGTTTCCAGTAGGAACGGCAGATACCCGATATTTGATAAACGAAATTGTGACGGGAGAGGAAAGCGATGTGGATGCTTTCGGCGTTCGTAAAAGTCACTTTGAACTGTACTTGGAAGCGATGCAACAATGCGGCGCCAACACAAAGCCAATTGAAATTTTTGTGGAAGAACTAAAAAAAGGAAATAATTTTGCACAAGCCTATCAACAATCCAACACACCACAAGCGGCAAGAGATTTTGTAGATTTTACTTTTCATACAATTGATAGTCAAAAAAATCATTTACAATCGGCTGTTTTTACCTTTGGCAGAGAGGATTTGATTCCGAGTATGTTTTTTTCTATCGTAAACGATATTCACCAAAATTTTCCAGACCAAGTTTCCATCTTTAAGTATTATTTGGAGCGACATATAGAAGTAGATGGCGATCACCATAGTAATTTAGCTTTAGAAATGACCGCCAAATTATGCGGAGATGACGAACACTTATGGAAAGAAGCTGAGCAAGCTAGTTTACTATCTTTGCAAAAGAGAATTGACTTGTGGGACGGTGCTTATGCAGCCCTACAGGCTAAAAAATAATATTATAGAAAACTTAAAAAACGCAAAACATGGCCGTACTACACAAAAAAGAAGAAAAATTAGCTGCAGTATTGGCTAATATGCCTAAAAAATACACTGACGAACAATTTGTAGCGCAGTTTATAAAACAATATTCTAAAGACTGGGGCAAAATAAAATCTGCCTACATCAAACAATCTCAAGATAAAGAGCCAGGCACCATCATCAACATGCCTAAACCTGAGGTATATTTAATTCAAATGCTTGCACTTTATATACAAAGTAAAGGTTAGTTTTTCGTTTTAGGATGAATGGATGGAACACGGATAAAACGGGTTTTACACCGATAAATTTCACGCCGATTTCGCTGATGTACGCAGAAAGATATTATTCTTTTTGACCTCCTGAGGCACGAAGAATCTAAAAAAATAAAGCGATTAGATTCCTCGCTTTGCTCGGAATGACAAAAGGGAAAAGTTTTTTTTAACACACTTTGTCATCCTGAGGAACGAAGGATCTAAACGAAGAAGGAACACGGATTGTACGGAAAAAACGGATGTTCACGGATTTCCTTCCTTTTTGACCTCCTGAGGCACGAAGAATCTAAACGAAAGCATTTTATTTCACGCCGAAAATTACTCTGATTTGATTCGGGCTTTTTAAAAAGTCAATCCTTAGTTTTACTTATTTTTATTTTTGTCAAAATATATACATACATTTGAATGTGTTTTGACATTATATAGCCAGACCAAAATGGGAAAAAAATCTTTACAATTAGCGCAGTTAAACAGCAAAATGCAAGCAATTGCTTCAATAAAAAAAATAAGTCCTCCGCCTTCAGGTTGGATTAAAGCGTTGCGTAATACTTTGGGGATGACTTTGCAACAATTAGGAAATAAACTGTCGGTTACCAAGCAAAGTGTAGCCGATTTGGAACGTAGGGAAAAGGAAGGCGCCATCACAATCAAAACATTAAGAGAGGCTGCTAATGCTTTGGAGATGGAACTTGTTTATGGCTTTGTGCCTAAGCATGGTTCTTTGGAGGCTTTGGTGGACCAAAAAGCCAAGGAGCTAGCCTACAAAATAGTGATGCGTACGGCAAACACGATGAAACTAGAAGATCAAGAAAACTCTAAAAAGAGAATTGAAGCTGCGATTAAAGAAAAAACAGTAGAAATTAGAAGAGAAATGCCGAAATTTTTATGGGATTAAACTTCGATTACATAGATGGACAAACGCCACTAGACGAACAATAGAGCGAGGGACTACTTATTCATTCTATCGCTACAAGAGCCGAGTTGGATGAGTTTGAGCAACAAAATATTGAACAGGCCATTCAATGGTCTATTGCACGCAATTTTAAATCGGAATTGGTTTTTACAGAAGCTTTTGTTCTTCTGCTACATAAACGAATGTATGCCGATGTTTGGGCTTGGGCGGGAAAGTTTCGTAGGTCTAATAAAAATATTGGCGTAGCGCATTATCGAATAGCAACAGACCTTAAACAGCTTTTAGATGATGTAACTTATTGGCATATAAACAAAACATATACTGCTGATGAAATTGCGATAAGGTTAAAACATCGCATTGTAAGCATTCACTGTTTTGCAAATGGAAGGCACAGTCGTTTATTGGCCGATATTGTGATAGACAAAATATACAAGCAACCTGTTTTTAGTTGGGGCGCAACAAATCTTTCGAACGATGGAAAGGCAAGAGAAAAATATCTTAAAGCCGTGAAAGATGCTGATAAAGGCGATTATAGGCTTTTAATTGCTTTTGCGAGGTCTTAAAAAAACAAAGCGATTAGATTCCTCGCTTTGCTCGGAATGACAAAAGGAAAAGTTTTTTTAAACGAACTTTGACCTCCTGAGGCACGAAAAATCTAATCGGATATAGGTTGTGTTTTCCTAAAATTGTGCACATAATTTGTTTTATTCATTTTGACCTCCTGAGGAACGAAGGATCTAAACGCATATAGATTTGAGACATAACCTTAATCTGCGAGCATCAGCGAAATCTGCGTGAAACCTATTTCAGGACAAGACATTCCGAACGAGGGTGTAGCGAGAAGGACGTTTCTAACGCCTTCTTATTCTTGCTAAATTCCCCTAATTGGAGTAAACCTAGCCGCAAATACATTAGCTCCACTCCCCGTTGCAACAGCGTATCACCCCACCTATACGCCGATTTTTGCAAATAGATTTCTATTTTTTTGTTAATATGTAAAAATTTAACAAAAGATAAATATTTAATAAACAATATTTTAATCACTAAAAAAGCACACTGTGAAACCTTGCTTGTTAAAAATTGTAAAAAAAAATTTGCTTTTTGTAACAAGAAGATTACATTTGAAATTAATTAACTATTAACTAACAATTAACAAATCAACAAATTTATGAAAAAACTTATATTAAGTTTGTTCACGATGGTTATGATTACTGTAAGCGCTTTCGCACAAGATCGTGTCATTACAGGGGTAGTAACCTCAAGTGAAGACGGGCAGCCAATACCAGGTGCCTCAGTAAAAGTGAAGGGAATTGCCAACCTTGGTGTTACCACCGATGGAAATGGTAAATTTACTTTAACCGTTCCTGAAAAAGGAAAAGCATTAGAAATCTCTTATTTAGGATATGCTAATTCAACAGTATCTATCGCCAGCACTACTAATGTAAAAGTTGTTTTAACTTCCGATTCTAAATCTTTAGATGAGGTGGTAATAACGGCGGGTGGTATTGTTCGTAACAAAAAAGAACAAGGATATGCCTCTACTAAGGTAAGTGCAGAAACTTTAAATGCAGGTAGAGCAACCACTGTTGCAAGTGGCTTAACAGGAAAAATAGCAGGTTTACAAATTAATCAAGTAGGAAGCGGTGTAAATCCTGATTTTAGAATTGTTTTTAGAGGGAACAGATCTCTTTCAGGAAATAACCAAGCATTGATTGTAATAGATAATGTTATTTCAACAAGTGAAGTTTTTGCTACATTGAATCCAGAAGATATAGAAGATATAACGGCATTAAACAGTTCTAGTGGTGCAGCATTATATGGTTCTCAGGCATCTAATGGAGCGTTGTTAGTTACCACTAAAAAAGGGAAAAAAGGCTCTGCACCTACGATTAAAATAGCAAATACCTACGCCTTGGAGCAAGTAAGTTTTAATCCAAAAATGCAAAATAAATTTGGAGCAGGAACAGCGCCAAATACAGGAAATAATCAACTTTACGAACCGTATGAAAACCAATCTTTTGGACCAGCTTTTGATGGTTCAGATCGTAATGTAGGAAGAGTTTTTGCTGATGGAACTTATCAAGTTTTAAAATATTCAGCGGTAGATGATAAATTCAAGTTCTGGGAAACAGGTAAATCTAATCAAACCGATTTTTCAATTTCAAGTGGAGATGAAAACTCAACGATGTTTTTATCGGGACAATATTTAGATGGGACAGGGATTACACCAAAGGATACCTATAATAGGTTGACTACGAGAATGAGTGGAACTAGAAAATTTACTGATAAATTTTCAACATCTTACTCTCTTTCTTATGTTGAAAATAAAAGAGATGTATTATCTGTTGGATTTGGTACTGGAAACAATACCAATTCAAGCAACAGTGGAGTTTCTACACTATATCAGTATATACTGGGTACACCTGCCAATATTCCGTTATTAAGTTATAAAAATTGGGAAACTGATATTTATGCAAACCCAAATGGATATTTTAATGATTATGACGGAAACCCATATTGGTTAATTGATAATTCAAGAGCTAAAATAGCCAACAACTTATTTGCGGGGTCTATTGAATTTAAATATAAAGTTATTAAGGATTTAGATTTAACCTATAGAGCGGGTATAAATAAGTTTACTTTAACAGGAAAAAGTAGAGAAAGAGGTTTTACTTATACGGACTATGCAAAAACAATTAGTGGAGGAAACAGAAAGGATTTGGCTAGTTCAATTGCTGAATTTGAGACAACTACAGGTCAATTTGTTACGGATTTTATTGCAAATTATAAAAAAGATATTAAAGATTTCAGTATAAATTTAATTGGCGGAGCTAATTTGAAAACATTTAATTCAAAAACAGTATCAGCAAATGGTACTGCATTGCAAATAGATGAGTTATACAATTTGTCTAACATTACAGGAAAACCCGATGCTACCGAAAGAAATACCTTGACACGCGATGGAGGGGTGTATTTGGATGCAACTTTTGGTTTTAAAAAGTATCTTTACTTGCACTTGACAGCAAGAAATGACTGGGATTCTCGTTTAGAAAAACAAAATAGATCTGTTTTTTATCCTGCGGCAGATATGTCTTTTGTAGCTACGGATGCTTTCCCAGTATTAAAAACAAAAGAATACTTAACGTACTTAAAATTAAGAGCTAGCTATTCAAAAGTAGGTTTAGTGAATTTGGATCCATATCAAACTAGCCCGGTGTTTAACTCGGTAACAGGTTTTACGAGTGGTACATTCTATTCTCAAAGTGCTAACTTGGTATCTAATGACTTAAGACCAGAGATTACTACTGGAATTGAGTTTGGTGCTGATTTTAGATTGTATAAAGATATCGTAGAGGGTTCATTCACGTATTATAAATCTAAATCAGTAGATCAAGTAATTAGTACGAGCGTTTCGAATTCAACAGGTTTTACTAACTTTTTAACAAATGCAGGTCGTTTGGATAATGAAGGTAAAGAGGTTAAATTATCGGTAAATGCAATTAAGACTAAAAATTGGGGATTGACCATTGGAGGAAATTATGCCAATAATGAAAACATCTTAGTAGAGTTATTACCAACGGTAAAAAAAGCGGCAGTTAATGGAAGTAGTTTGGTTTTTGGTGAAGAAGGAAAACTATTCCCTCAAATCATTGGAACAGATTATGAAAGAGATAGTCAGGGTCGTGTAATTGTAGATAGATTAACGGGTAATCCAAAACAGGCAGCAGCAGCTGTAAATTTTGGCAATACTGCTCCTAAACATATTTTAGGTTTAAATCTTGAAGCGAGATGGAAAGATTTTACAATTTCATCTTTATTCGAATATCGTGGAGGCTATGTACATTATAATTCATCTTCATTTACGTTTGATAGAACAGGTTCTACAGCTCGTTCAGCATATTACAATAGAGAACGTTTTGTGATGCCTAATTCATCTTATTTAGATCCTGTTTCGGGCGAGTATAAAGAGAATACAAACATCACGGTATCGGACGGAGGAGCTGGTTTTTGGGCAACTAGTGCTCTTGTAGGTGTAAATAGCAATGGCGTATATTCGGGTAGTTATTGGAAGTGGAGAGAGCTATCTTTTTCTTACAATTTGCCTAGTAAATTGCTTAAGAAAATGGGTGTAATTAAAAGTGCCAAGTTTAGTGCACAAGGTAGAAACTTATTATTATGGACACCAGCATCTAACGAGTTTTCAGATCCTGATTTTAGTGCGAATGGTACCAATAATGCTCTTGGTGTAGTAAACACAACAATAACTCCCCCTAGTAGATATTTTGGAGGAACAATATCACTTACATTTTAATTCAAAAAAATGAAACACAAATTAAAAATAGCACCAATAATGGTCGCAGCCTTACTTTCTTTCACTTCGTGTAAAAAAGATTATTTTGAAATCAATAAAAACCCAAATTTAGCAATAGCAGCACCACCAAAATTGGTTTTTCCTGAGGCGCTTAGATCAACTGCACCACTAATGGTAACGTATCAAGATTATGGTTCGTGGGTAGTTGGTTATCAGTCAGGAGCCCAAGGTGTATCTTTTTCAGGTACAGTAGGCTATACGCAACAATATACTCATGCTGATTACAACACATTGTTCAATAACGCATTTAATAATTTAAAGAATTATCAATATGTGATTAATGCAGCGAAAAGCAATCCAAAAGATGTGCTCTTTTCATCAACTTCGCGTATAATGAAGTCATTTATTTATCAAATGTTGGTAGATCAGTATGGAGATGTACCTTATACTGATGCTTTACAAGGAAGTAATTTAATTATTCCTACTTATGACAAAGCACCAGATATTTATAAATCGTGTATAACAGAAATTAACGAATCAATAGCTTTGCTATTAAAGAATCAAACAAATACTGACGTTAATCCATTATCTACTGCTGATATTATGTTTGAAGGAGATATTAGTAAATGGATAAAATTTGCGAATAATATTAAGCTTAGACTTTTGATACGAGCTAAGGATTCTCCAGAATTGAAAGATTTTGTAACGGCTGAATTTGCTAAATTTCCAACTACAGATGCGTTTTTATTAGAAGACGTTTTGATTAATCCAGGCTATTCTTCAGCAAGTGATAATATTAATCCAACTTGGAGTACTTATTATGGTACTTTCAATGGTTCAGCTATGGCGGGTATTAGCAGTCAAAGAGTTCCCACTCCATTTATATTAGGATTTTATAATGGGGCTAAATTGAAAGATTTAAGAAGGGGAGCTTTAATTTATAAAAATAGAATAATAAAGGCTGGTGAAGTGGCAGATCCTGCCCCATTAGTTAATGTTCGACCAGCTTACAGTCAATTAGGTTGGAAAATAGTAGTAAATACACCACAGCAAATAGATGGAACTTTAGATAAAGAGGCTCCTGCATGGTATACTGGCTCGGGGTCTAAAGCAACCGCAACAGAGGCGCAAGGTATTATTAAAAGTAAATTAGCAGGTCAACCAGTTATGTTAGAATCTGAAATATATTTTTTATTGGCAGAAGCAGCACTTTTAGGCAAGAACTTAAATGGGCTTTCTGATGCGGATAATTTTACCAAAGGTATAGAAGCATCATTTAGATACTTATCAAAGTTTGGATCTACTAATGCGGTTAAATCGGGTGAAAATCCAGTAACTGATGCGGCAACATATAAAACAAATAATGCAGGCAACTATTTAGTTGATTATTCTTTAGCTAGTTCTACTGAACAAAAATTAGAAGCGATTATTACGCAAAAATATATTGCCCTTAATTTTATACATGGTCATGAGGCTTGGAGTGAATTCCGTCGTACAGGTTATCCAAAATCAGATGCATCGACTAATCCAGTTACTAGTTTTAGATCTTTAGAAGGTTTTTCTTCTAGGGCTGACGGTCTTCCTGTTCGTTTGTTGTATCCTCAAACTGAGATGAATTTAAATTCAAATGCTCCAGTTGGATTGAGTCCGTATAATAACCGTATATTTTGGGATGCCAATTAATTAATTATTTAATATAAAAATCATGAAAAAATATTCAAAAATTATAGCTTTAATGCTAATGTCATTTGTTAGTGTTATAAGTTCTTGTATTAAGCAGGATGCTATATATAAAGATGGGGGTAACAATGGTATGATACAAATAGATTTACCAACTCATAATATTGCGGCACCTCGTTTATACCCTGTTAAACCAACATCTTTAATGGTGGAAAAAAGTGTCGATTTTCCTATTACAGTTGAGTATATGGGCACAGAGCCTGCACCTCAAGATGTAACGATAGAGCTTATTTTAAATAATGCCGCTATTGACGCTTATAATGCCTACATGGATGAAAAAAAGTACACAG
The DNA here is from genome assembly GCA_019751895.1 of Sphingobacteriaceae bacterium. Lineage (GTDB taxonomy): Bacteria > Bacteroidota > Bacteroidia > Sphingobacteriales > Sphingobacteriaceae > Pedobacter. The sequence goes on from JAIEMU010000140.1 coordinate 31,765, forward strand.
GGGATAAGTATGAGGCTTTACCTGCAAATATGTACACTTTACCTACATCATTAAGCGTTGTGATACCAAAAGGACAAAGAAAAGTAGTGGTGCCAATTACTTGTAACACTACTTTGTTTGACGATACCAAAAAATATGCTTTGGCATTCACAATTAAGTCGGTAAGCGCAGGAACAATAAGCGCCAATTATAGTACAGGTTTATACGCCATCACGCGTAATAAATTTGATGGTATTTATACATTGGAAGTAGGAAGTACGATGGCTAGTTCTAATACTGCAGTAGCAACGGGTTCAATAGCAGGTGTCGCGGATATTAGTTTAATATCTGAGACAGGAGACAGACTTTTATTTGTGCCTATTTGGGCAGATGGAACAAAGGTTGTTGATTTGGGTAATACAACAATTACAGGCACAGCGGTTTCTGCAGCAGGAAATACAACGCTAAAAAACACAGGAACAAATAAGTATGATGCGGCTACTAAAACTTATACGTTAAATTTCCAGTGGCTTTCAAAATCTACATCAGATCCAACAGGAACAACAACTTTTACAAATACTGCGGTTATGATTTTGAAGTATAAAGGTTCAAGATTTTAAGTAAAGTATTTTAATTTTCTCAACCCTCTCACTCAAATTCTATTCGAGTGAGGGGGTTTATTTTTTAACACATTTTACCCTGAGCGCAGCGAAAGACCTAAGAGGATAAAGGGCAATAATTTTATAGATGTAAAAAAGTGAAGTGTTAATTTTTCGGTCAAAGGCCATGAAAATTAGATGAGCACATTTGCAAAATGCGCTAGTGAGTAAGGGTTTGCAAAACCTACGATTTGGGTTCGACATGACAAATATCGAACAGCGGGAGTAAAATTCATGCAGATTTTAATTGGCACTCTATTACATTGCCAACAACCCAATGAATTAGCAGGAAGATAAATTTTATGACAAAGGAAGTGGCTGATTAAAGTTGTAAAGTTAATTTTAGGTGTCCTCCTAAGCCAGTTTGGATAATTTTCATCAAGGTCGAAAGTCGAATGTCGCTTGCATTATTTTCAATTCGAGAAATATACGATTTGTTTGTTCCGCACTTTTCGGCAAGTTCTTCTTGTGTCATACCAAGTTTATGTCTTGCTTCTTCAAGTAAAACGCCAAGTTGGAAACTTTCAAATTCTTGCTCCCATTGCTCTCTTTTTTTTGCTCCTCTTTTTCCGTATTTGTTGTCAAGAATTTCGTCAAGCGTTGTGATGTTACTTTCTTTCGTTTTCATATTCTACCTTTATTTTTAAAGCTTTTTCAATTTCAGTTTTTGGTGTTTTTTGAGATTTTTTTTGAAAACCATTTCCTAAAACGACTAGATTCCCTTTGTCGAAAAAAGCAAAAATTCTAAAAATGTTTCCACCTAATTCTACCCGAACTTCGAAAAGTCCGTCTGTCCCAGTTATATGGTCAAAATATTTTTTAGGAACTCTGTCAATTGTCCGTAACAGATTTAAAGTTCATTCGATTTTTCGTTGAACCTCGTCTGTTTGGTCTTGGTAGAAGTTTAAAAAATATTTCTTATATGCAACAACTTGTCTTACGGCTTTCACTTTACAAAGTTAACTATTCAGACAACAATGTGCAAACTTTTAAGAGTTGTTTGTTGAGCAATATTGTTTTAGAGTGGTTGTCTTGAAGTAAATCAAACAGTCTGTGACTACCAAGATAGAGGTATTTGTATTTCGGTCAAAGACCATGAAAATTAGATGAGCACATTTGCAAAATGCGCTAGTGAGTAAGGGTTTGCAAAACCTACCATTTTGGTTCGATATTTGTAATGTCGAACAGCGGAGGGACTTCGGGATTTCAAATACCGAAGAGAGAGTGAGGAACTTTTACTCGTTTAATAGTACTTCAACTTCTTTTTGTAAAATAGGTAGATTTTTGATGACAATTCCCCAAATTACATCATCAGAAACGGAATCATATCCATGAATTATTCTATTGCGTACATCAACAATTTTTCTAGCGTTTGAAATTGAAATTTCACCATTTTCTTTAAGAATTCGGCTCATTGCTTCTCCAATGATTTCGATGTTTCTTTCAATTGCTCTTTTGGTTCTTAAATCATTTTGATAAATTTCAAACATTTTTGGAGTTTCAATAAAGTAACTTTCAATTTCATTTATTGAGCTTAAAATGTCATAAAGCCAAGTTTTAAGAGAATTATCCATAAATCAATATTTTGCTTTGATTTAATGTTTTTCTAAAATATGGATTTTTGATAGCTTTTTCTTCTAATAAATCAATACTTCTTTTTAAAATATTTTCAAGGGAAAATTTTAAGTTGTAGTAGTTGTCTCCATAATCTAAAACATCCAAATTTTCAAAATCAACTATCAAATCAACATCGCTTTCGTTGTTGAATTTGTCGGTTAAAACAGATCCAAAAGCGTATAAAGATTTTACTTTGTGCGCTTTGCATAAATTTAAGATGTCTTTATTGTGATTTTCTAATAAGTTCATGTAATTGTTGATTTTATTCAAAAGTACAAAAAAATAATTAGCCTTCAATTTTCACTTTTGTTTTTTGCAAAGGCTAAAAATGTTGATGTGCAGAACTAATTTGTTTTTTTACACTATCTAGCGCATTTTTCCGTAGGATAAATGTGTTGAAGTAAATCAAATAGTCTGTGACCGCCAAGATAGTGGTATTTGTATTTCGGTCAAAGACCATGAAAATTAGATGAGCACATTTGCAAAATGCGCTAGTGAGTAACAGTTTGCAAAACCTACGATTTTGGTTCGAGATTACAAATGCCGAACAGCGGGAGTAAAATTCATACAGATTTTAATTGGCACTCTATTACATTGCCAACAACCCAATGAATTGGCAGGAAGATAAATTTTATGTCAAGGGAAGTGATTGACTCTCTTCAAAAATTAATGATTCTATCGATTCTAAAAATGGTTTTAACCCAATTGTCTAAAAAATAATTTTGTACATTTGGATGAAAAATATTTTGAATAGGATGAGAGTTTTATTAGACATAAAAGATAGCAAGGCCGCCCACTTAATGGAGGTGCTAAAAGGTTTATCTTACGTAAAAACCAAGACTATTTCTGAAGAAAAAGCTTTTTTGATAGAAGAAGTTAAGGAAGCGGTAGAAGAAATGAAATTGATTAAAGCAGGCAAAAAGAAAGCTCGGAACGCAGAAGATTTTTTAAATGAGTTATAGTGTTAAATCTATCCAAGTTTTTGAAAAGCAAGCAAAAAGCTTCTTAATTTACACACGTTATATTATGGTGTTTTTCTTGTTCGCTTTTGTCGAAAAAAATAGGATACTCCAAATATTAAGTTTGCGACTGTGCCAAAATAAAGGGTGTAATATTGTTCTTTAGATAAACAAGGAGGACAATTAATATCGTTAATACAAGGCTCACATTGCGGATTGTAATAGATAAACAACGCACATAGTATTAGATTAATCGCAATTAATTTTATAAAATGATTACGAATGATTTTAGTTAGTAAAGGCATGATATTTTCTTTCTAAATCAAAACACTTAACCCTCCTCAAAAATCTCAACGACTCTACCTACTTGTCCATCTTCCAATCGTACTTTTATGCCTCGACTATGAAAAGGGGCGGAGGTAAGCAATTTTTCTACAATTCCGCGGGTGCGGTTTCCGTTTCTTTGGTCTTTTTTAAGGATAATATCTACTTCTAATCCTGGGTAAATATCATTTCTATTTTGTCCGTTCATTTTTTTATTTTTCAAACCTTTCGGCAAACATTTTTTCTAAAGCAAACATTTCATCACGTAGGCGGGCAGCGAGTAAAAAGTCCATTTCTTTGGCTGCGGTGGTCATCTCTTTGCGGGTTTTGGCAATGGTTTTTTCCAAATCGGTTTTGCTCATAAATTGTACCACAGGGTCGGCGGCAATGCTGATTTGGTTCGTTTCTTGATACTTTTTAACATGCGCTTTGTTGTCCGAAAAATCCAAAACCGAACTTTGTTCAATAATTTCTTCTTTAGATTTGCCAACCGTTTTGGGTGTAATGTTGTGTTCGAGGTTATAGGCAATTTGTTTTTCTCTACGTCTATTGGTTTCGTCTATGGTGCGTTGCATCGACTGAGTCATGTTATCGGCATACATAATCACACGTCCTCGGTCGTTTCTAGCGGCTCTGCCAATGGTTTGTATCAAAGCCCTGTCCGAACGTAGAAAACCCTCTTTGTCGGCGTCTAAAATCGCTACTAAACTTACTTCAGGCAAATCCAATCCTTCTCTCAATAAGTTGATACCTATCAAAACATCAAATTCTCCTAAACGCAATCCTCTTAAAATTTCTACACGTTCCAAAGTTTTCACTTCCGAGTGGATGTATCGACATTTTATATTTAACCTGTCCATGTATTTGGTTAATTCTTCCGCCATGCGCTTGGTAAGCGTGGTGACTAAAATACGGTCGCCCATTTTGATGGTTTTGTCGATTTCGTCCAACAAATCATCTACTTGGTTGATGGCAGGTTTTACCTCAATTAAGGGGTCTAACAATCCCGTAGGTCGGATCACTTGCTCAATGATGTGTCCATTTGTTTTTTGTAGTTCATAGTCGGCTGGTGTTGCACTTACATAAACCGTTTGTGGAGCAAGGGACTCGAATTCTTCAAAATTTAAAGGTCGGTTGTCTAAAGCCGAAGGCAATCGAAAACCATATTCTACCAAAGATAGTTTTCGGGAGCGGTCGCCGCCATACATGGCTCTAATTTGAGGGACGGTAACGTGACTTTCGTCTATCACCATCAGGTAATCATCTGGAAAATAATCGAGTAAGCAGAAAGGTCTCATGCCTTGCGATCTTCCATCAAAAAAACGAGAGTAATTTTCTATACCCGAACAATAGCCCAATTCTTTCATCATTTCGATGTCGAAATTTACCCTTTCTTCCAATCTTTTGGCTTCTAGCCGATGACCATCGTTGTCGAGTTGCGTTTTTCGTATTTCCAACTCTTGTTGAATAGCCCAAATGGCATCATTAAATTTTTCTTTTGGTGTAACGAACAAATTAGCAGGATACAAAGCCATTTCGGTAAATTTTTCGATGGTTTTGCCGGTGGCATAATCTATTTCGCTCAATTCTTCTATCTCATCGCCAAAAAACGAAATGCGATAGGCGCAATCTAAATAAGCAGGGAAAACATCTACGGTATCTCCCTTAACCCTAAAAGTACCTCGCTTGAAATCGTCGATGGTTCGGGCGTATAAAATTTGAACTAAAGTATGTAAAAAAGTGTTTCTTGATATTTTTTGCCCCACGGCAAAGCGAAATACAGATTTCGAAAAATCTTCGGGATTTCCCATACCATAAATGCAAGAGATAGAAGAAACGACAATCAAATCTCTTCTGCCACTCATCAAAGAGGAGGTGGTGCGCAAACGCAATTTCTCAATCTCTTCATTGATACTTAAATCTTTTTCGATGTAGGTATTGGTACTTGCTATAAAAGCTTCGGGCTGATAATAATCGTAGTAGGAAACAAAATAATTGACCGAATTTTCAGGAAAAAACTGTTTAAACTCGCCATATAACTGAGCGGCTAAGGTTTTGTTGTGGCTTAAAATTAGCGTAGGCTTTTGGGTTTCTGCAATGAGGTTGGCAATGGTAAAAGTTTTGCCGGAACCTGTTACGCCTAACAAAGTTTGGTAATTTTCGTTGGCTTCTACTCCTTGTACCAATTGTTTGATGGCCGTTGGTTGGTCGCCGGTTGGCTTGTAATCGGATACGAGTTTAAATTTCATAGTTCGCAAAGTTAAGCTACTCTTTTGATTATGCAAAGCATCGTCAAGAAATAGATTTCTGCCGCATAAAAAAAGCGATGCAATCGTTATTTGACTGCATCGCTTTCTGTTTTTTAAAATTCAGCTTGAATTTATTTTTTCTTTTCTAATTGCATTGGGTTTGAACCAACGGATTGACCTCTTGCTGGCGCAGCAGCACTACGAGCTTTAAACAATTGTAGTTTTGAAACTTCAGCAGCTTCGGCACCCCAAACGTTGTTTTTCTCATCAATATCTGCTGTTTCACGCATTGGGTCTAATTTTATAGAAGCCACTTCTTTGTCGTGAACATAAAATTTAGATGTTTTTTGTTCATTGAGTCTCCAAATTTGCGCTGGGATTTTATCGGTCCAAGTGCTACCGTCTTTGAACGTAAATTGAACGATAATTGGCATCACTAAACCGCCTTTATTGCTAAAATGGACTTCATAGAAAAACTTATTGCTGTATTTTTCCTTTTCCTCTGCGGTAAATTCTTCGGCAGGTAAAATAGCAGGCTCAGGCATTTTTTTGTTAGCCAAAGTGGTGTCTATTTGTACCAAACCACGGGTATATTTCCAATAAAAATCTCTAGCTTCTAAGTCTGTATCGGTATAAAACTTGCGATTTTCGGCTCTATTTCTAATTTTAGAAATGTCCTCAAATGCGTTTACCATTGGTTTGTCTATTCCTTTTGGTTTTCTGCTTTCAGGTTTAGAAATCGCAGCATTGAAATCTGCTTTGGCATATTTTACGCTGTCCAATGCAATATCACATGGGTCGGTGGTATAAAACCAACCTCTCCAAAACCAATCTAAATCTTCGCCGCTGGCATCTTCCATGGTTCTGAATAAATCGGCAGGAGTAGGGTGTTTGAACGCCCAACGTCTCGAATATTCTTTAAAAGCATAGTCAAATAATTCTCTACCCATAATGGTTTCACGCAAAATGTTTAATCCTGTTGCAGGTTTTGAATACGCGTTTGGACCAAAATTTACGATGTTTTCAGAATTTGACATGATAGGCTCCAACTGATCTTTTGGCAATTTCATGTAGTTTACAATCGTATGTGCAGGACCTTTTTTGCTTGGGAATTTGTTGTCCCAAAGTTCTTCGGTTAAATATTCAACAAAAGAGTTCAAACCTTCGTCCATCCAACTCCATTGACGCTCGTCACTATTGATAATCATCGGGAAAAAGTTGTGTCCAACTTCGTGAATGACTACGCCCAACATTCCGTTTTTAGTAGCTTCGCTGTAAGTTCCGTCTGCATCGGTACGACCATAGTTAAAGCAAATCATTGGATATTCCATTCCGTTGGCAGCTTCAACACTTTGCGCTACTGGGTATGGATAAGGAATGGTAAAATCTGAATAGGTTTTGATGGTATGCGCAACGGCACGAGTAGAAAATTTGCGGTACAAATTGTAGGCTTCTTTTCCGTAAAAACTCATGCACATCACTTTATTGCCTTCAATGTCTTGTGCCATGGCATCCCAAACAAACTTTGGAGAAGAACCCCAAGCAAAATCACGAACATTGTTGGCTTCAAAAATCCAAGTTTTTTTAGCTTCGGTGTTGTTTTTTTCTGCATTTTTAGCTTCTGCAAGCGTTACCACTTCAACAGGAGCATTTGCATTTTTAGCTTTTTGGTAGCGCTCCAATTGTACTGGAGTTAAAACAGAATCGTAGTTTTTACATTCTCCTGTTGAGGTAACCATGTGGTCAGCAGGAACAACCATTTTTACTTTAAAGTTTCCAAAAGTTAAAGCAAATTCACCTCTTCCTGTAAATTGATGATTTTGCCATCCTTGAAAATCGCTATACACACACAAGCGTGGATACCATTGTGTCATCGTAAAAATGTAATTTTTATCCTCAGGGAAGTATTCATATCCTCCACGACCACCACCAGCTATTCTGTCTGTGATTTTGTAATTCCAATCTACGTTGAAAACGAATTTCTCGCCAGATTTTAGCGCAGGAATTTCAACACGCATCATGGTTTTGTTGACGGTATATTTTAATTTTTTACCATTTATATCGCTAATGTTTACGATGTTGATGCCTTGTCCATTGTCTAAATTTTTATCCACAGATTTATCTAAAGCTGTAGTGCTTATTTTAGAGGGCATTTTGCTAGCGCTTTGGTAATTGGCGTTTTTTAAGTTGTTGTGCTCATTTTCATCCAATTGCAACCATAAATAAGTCAGCACATCGGGCGAATTGTTGAAATAGGTAATGGTTTCGCTACCTGTAAGAAGTTGCTTTTTTTCATCCAATTCACAATTGATGTTGTAATCGACTTTTTGTTGCCAATATTTTACACCTGCAGCGCCACTTGCCGTACGTTGTTCGTTTGGCGTAGGCAAAATACCACCCAGTTGTTCAAATTTGTTTCCGTGGTTACTTCCAGGATTGTGGAGGATGTTTTGGGCGCTGGTGGTTTGGCTGTAAATGGCGAGCACCAAGGCGCATTTGAAAATTTTATTCATATTTTTTTAGTTTAGTAATAAAGGGAATCTTTCTAAAGCCATTTTTAAGGCCAAGCCAAATACACAAGCAGAAACAAATAGTGTCCAATCTGCTTTTTTAACTCTAAATAATCCGACTGTTATGCCGCAAACAAGTAATATAATGGCCACAAATAAGAGCTGACCAATCTCTAAACCAAGGTTGAAACCAAATAAATTCCAACCGATGGATTGATCGTTGGTGAGCATAATTCGTATAGAGTTGGCAAAGCCCATGCCGTGTATCAGTCCAAAGCCTAAGGCAAAGTAATAATTTAAGTTTAATGTGCTGTATATTAGCCTTTTTCTAATGATGTTGATAAATGCGGTAATGAAAATAGTGCAAGGGATTAAAAACTCAACCCATTTGCTCGAAAAACGAAAAATATCTAAACTGCTTAATACAAGCGTAAAAGAGTGCCCAATGGTAAAGGCTGTAACCAAAATAAAAACTTTTTTTAAATCTTTGTAATTGTAAACCGCAACCAAGGCAAGGATAAACAACTGATGGTCTAAGGCATCTAAACTCACAATATGTGACCAACCTAATTTAAAATAAAATAAAAAATCGTTTAGCGGCATTTGTTAATGATTTATTAAGATGTCTTTGCTATTTTTGAACGCTAAAAGTATATTTTTTTTTTTCACTAAACAAATTTTTATTTCGATGTTTTATTTGTATGCTAATTTGCTCGTCTCTTTCTTTTTAAATTTTGAATCCTCGAACATAAAAAATAGGCACCCTCTACATGTGAGCTCAACCGATGTGGTTTACAATGCAAAAGAAAAAAGTTTAGAAATTAATTGTAAAATTTTTACAGACGATTTTGAAAACGCTTTGCGCAAAAATTACAAAACAAAAGTAGATTTGATAGGTGTTAAATTTCAAAAAAACATGGATGTTTTGGTTAAAAAATATCTAGAAACGCATTTGCAAATTGAGGTTAATGGGCATAAATCGGCACCAAATTATATAGGATTTGAAATTGACAATGAATCGGTTAGTGTGTATTTTGAAATTGACAATGTAAATTCTTTGAAAGAGTTGAAGTTTTCTAATACTATTTTGTATGACCTTTTTGACGACCAAATGAATTTAATAAATGTAGAAAATAACAATATCCGAAAAACAGCTCGCCTAGCTTACCCAAACAAATATCAAGTTTTATTATTCTAAGTGTAACGAAAATGTTACACACAATTGTGGATAACTCTGAATATTTTTACATAAGTTTGTTTCTAGTTTAGGTTTATACTGAAATTTTAAAAGCTATGAAGTCGTTAAAATCAATTTTGTTTGTGCTACTATGTTTAGCGGGAACAAGCGCTTTTGCGCAAACAATAACACCTGGGAACGTAGGCGCTGGTCCATACACTCCGGGTTCTGATTTAACAGTTCCAATCACTTTTTCAGGGCCTGCGATGGCAATAACTGAAACAATTGTAGTGTATCTTTCAGATAAAAACGGGAGTTTTGCAGTGCCTGGTCGAATTGGGGAATTTCCTACTTTTTATAGCACTTTTGTGAATACACAACTTATTGGGGATACATCAGATGGAACGGGATATAAAGTTAAAGTGATACGCTCAAGTCAAGCAAATGTACCTGGGTTATTAACCGCTGCCCTTGCTGCTGCAACGGCTTCAAATTCTTTTACAATTAAAACCGGCACAGCGATTAATGTAAGCACTACAATCACGGACAGTAAATTCGTAACATCAAATTCAGATGTTTATAGAACTAAATATGACGAAAACGCAACCTTTTCTATAAAACTTAATGCGCCAAATGGTTCAACAACCACGGCAACTTTGAAAAATGAGATTACAGGAGCTTCTACTACACATACTTTTGCAAGTACAAACTCAACGCTTAATTTTGAATCTGACGGTGCTCATTCCACGCTAAAGTTAACAACAACTTTAGGAGGAAATGTAGCTACAAAATCATATTTGCTCATAAATAATCCTCAAATCAACTCACTGAGTGTCGCTTCAGGAGCAAAACCTTGTTTACCTATTACACAAGCAGAAATGATCATAAACACTGATCCTGGAGTAGGTGGTATAGGAAAAAATTACCCTGGAACCTATTATAATGTAGATTGGAGTGATTCCAAAGAAGCGAAAAACTACACTTTTCAACAATTAAAAGCAGATGGTGGGCGAATTAAATCAAATTACGAAAAATCTTCTTGTTTGTTCGATCCAGCTAATGGTTACCCAGTGAAATCAATACCTACAAATCATCTTTTTACAGAAGATGGTCAGTCTCTTTCTACATTCGTAAAAGTGAGCGCTAAATCAACAACTAAAATTCAAACCGATACTAAGGTTTGCGTAAACCAGCCCGCAACATTTGAAAACAAGACAGTTCTTGAGGGAGATGCCGAAAAGCCAGGTTGTTTAAAGGATTATACATTTAGTTGGTATGATGGAGCTACAAAAATTGGAGAAACTAAAAACAATGACCCTTTTACATATACCTTTACTACTAAAGGAGAAAAAACAATTACCGTAAAAGGTACTGCGTCTTCAACTTGTGATCCAGATGATTTTGTGTTTAAAATTTGTGCAGAGCAAGCTCCTTTAGCTAAATTTACAACAAGTAAGGCTTCGCCGATTTGTACGAATGAAGTTTTGACGATTACTGACTCCTCTACAACGGATAATACGTGTAGTGAGAAGCAAAAAAGAGAGTGGAGCGTTACGCCAAATGCGGGTTGGCAATTTACAGGTGGCACCGATGCTGCCAGTACGGATCCAAAATTTAATTTTACTGAGGCCAATATTTATACCATTACTTTAAAAATACCTGGCAATTTTTGTGCAGATGCTATTACAAGCACAATCGTTACGGTGAATACACCGCCTAAAATTTCGATGTCTGCCAATGCGAATGTATGTACTTTAGACCCACTTACTTTTGGCCCAAACTCAGGAATTACCACTACAGCATTTTCAGGAACTGCTATTGAGGTGGCAGATACTTATACTTGGGCGGTTACGGGCGGTACCTTCTCTTTCACAAGTGGGAATGCGAACTCTAAATTCCCAACAATTAAATTCAACGAGTATAAGTCTTATACTGTATCGGTTACGCATAAAAACAATTGTGCCACCCTTGTTCAAACGCAAACCTTAACTTTTTTAAATGCTCCAAAAATAAGTGCAGGTAATGACATCGTAGTTTGTTCGGATGTTAGTCCTATACTTACTGGAGTGCAGACAGGTACTTCTGTATCTGTTCAGTGGCTGGGCGGAGCAGGTAATTTTAATCCAAGCAGAAATCAGTTAATTACAACCTATACACCCACAGCTGCTGAAAAAGCAGCAGGAACAGTAACGTTGACATTACGAGCGAATACTGGTTTAGCAACGCCATGTAATATAATCGAAGATGAAATTAAAATCACGATTCGAGAAGAGAATTTGATTACAAGCTCAGCAACCAAAACCATTTGTTCTGGAGAAAGTATAGCCTACACACCTACTGCACCAGTAGCCGGAAGTACTTTTGCATGGACGGCTTCTGTCACCTCAGGCGCTGCAAGTGGTTTTACCTCTTCAGGTACGGGAGCCATCAACGATGTATTGACAAATGTGGGTGCTACGCCTGCCGTAGTTACTTACGTAATTAAGGCTACGGCAAATGGTTGCGAAGGCGCTCCATTTTCTTTTAAAGCAACTGTAAATCCTATTCCAGTTTTGTCTACTACTTCATACAGTGATACTATCTGTAACAATGCCTCGCCAAATATACAAATGGCATCTACGGTTGCCAATACTACCTACACTTGGACAAGTGTAGCTTCGGCAGGAATTACAGGTAACACCAATAACAACAATACTACAGGTAAAATTTCCGACCTATTGGTAAATTCGGGTACTGTGGCAGGAACCGTAACTTATACAATCACACCTTCAGTAAATGGTTGCGTAGGCTTGCCAAAAATACTTATTATCACCGTAAACCCAACTGCAGTGGTTGCCAATGCTGGGCCAAATCAAAGAGTATGTAGCACTTCAATGGCTACACTTGCAGGAAACTCGGCATTGAATAATGTGGGGACTTGGACCTTAACATCGGGTCAAGCTGATGTGGTAATTAGTAACCCTAATTCAGAAAAAACCACCGTTACAGGCTTGGTGAATGGAGAAACATACATTTTTAAATGGACGATTGATGCCGCACCTTGCGCAGCCTCTTCAAGTTCCGTAACCATAGAGGTGTATGAAATTGAAAACAATAAAATTAGCACTACTGCAAAACCAACGATATGCAGTGGCGAATCTGTAACGATTACAGGTACTGCTCCAACTGGAGGAACTTTCACGTATGTTTGGAGACAAAGCACAAATGATGGACTAACTTGGACAAGCATTGCTGGACAAACAGGTAAAGATTTAACCATTGTACCTACTACAACAACCTTATATAGACGAAATGTTAACAATGGCAGTTGTCAAAATTCAAGCGAAGCCATTAAAATAACAGTTCAAGGGGCCATTTCAAATACCATTAGTCTTTCAGGTTCTCCTTGCGAACCAGGCTTAATTACAGGAAACACACCCTCAGGAGGAACAGGGTCATTTACCTATGCTTGGCAAAAAAGCGAAGATAATGGAGCAACTTGGTCTATCATTCCTGGTGCAACAGGGCAAGATTTTACACCCAATGCTATTTCTGTAATTACAAAATATCAAAGATTGGTATTAAGTGGTACTTGCGCCACCAATACAAGTGTGGCAGTGACACAAAATCCAGTGGTAACGCTTCCTAATGCAGGTACAGACGAAAATATTTGTTTAGATGGTACACCGTTTTTTTTGAAAGGAAACCAACCTGCTTATGGTACAGGAAAATGGACAAAAACTGCGGGAGGGGGCACCATAACTTTTGTAAATGATACGCAATACAATACACGAGTTAATGGCATGATAGCGGGACAAACGTATAAATTTGTTTGGACTATTGGAGATGGCGCATCATGTACTAAATCAGATGAAGTAGAAATTACGACCAGCGCTCCTTCAACAGTCACTTCGATTACGAGTGTCAATACGACTACGGTTTGTAAAACAAATAATAGTGGAAGAATTACCTTAGGGGGTGTTTTAGGAACAGTGTCGCGTTGGGAAAGCTCAACCGACGGAACCACTTGGACATCGATAGCGAACACAACACCAACTTTAGATTATTCGGCATTAACCGTTACCACCAAATATAGAGGCGTAGTAAAAAGCGGAGTTTGCGATGAGGTGAAATCTGCAATTTTAGAAATTACGGTAAAAGACCCACCTCCAGTAGCAAATGCAGGTTTAGATCAAGTTTTGTGTAATAGCACCAGAGCGACCTTAAATGCTGTATCAGCAGGTAGTTATCAGGGTAAATGGACAGAAAAAACGGGTAACGCAGTTACAATTAGTAATCCAAATCAAAATATAACAACGGTTACAGGTTTGAAGCCGGGGATTAAATATATTTTTGAATGGGAAATAAAAGGAGCACCATGTGATCCAACAGCTGATTCGGTGACGATAATAGTGGAACGCGTAGAATCAAACACCATCAGCGTGGCTTCAAACGAGGTTTGTGAAGGTAATGGACCAATTACCATTTCTGGCTCAATCGCAAAATTAGCATCAGGTGTAACCAATATTTCTTATTTGTGGGAAAGTAGTTCAAACGGAACCACTTGGACGGCTATAGCGCCAGCAAGTGCAAATCCAAATATAACGATTACACCTACTCTTGGTGACATGTACTACCGTCGTTCGGCTTCAGAACAAGGCGGAGATTCTTGTTTAGACATTAGCGAAAGTTTAAAAATAACTACTTTTTCTGCTATTTCGAATACAATTATTGACCCAGTAGCCAGTTGTGAAATTAAAGAAATAGTGGGAAATGCGCCAAGTGGTGGTGGAAGTGTAGGGGCTTTTACCTTTAGATGGGAACAAAGTGTAAACTCAGGCCCTTGGACCAACATAGATGGTGCAACTCAACAGAATTATACACCAGCTACCAATATCGAAAACACTAAATATCGTAGAATTGTAAAAAAAGGAACTTGTATCGAGTCGATTAGTAATGAAGCGATTGAAGAAGCTAAAATTACCATAGCGAATGCAGGACAAGACAAAACAATTGTACTTGATTCAAATCCTTTCCGATTGGAAGGGAATACACCAGTTTTTGGCACAGGAAAATGGACTTTACAAAGTGGTCAAGCGGGTATCACTTTTACAGCAGATACGCAATCAAATACAATCGTAAGTGGAATGATTCCTGGTAAATCATATATATTTAGATGGACCATTTCTAATGGATCGTGTAGTAATTATGACGATGTTAATATTGTTACCGATGGTCTAACTGAAGGTGGAGTTACGTACACTAATGACCAAACCAATGTGTGTGAAGGCTCAAATAATGGAACTGTAAAATTAAAAGACTATATTGGAAGTGTTCTACGTTGGGAAAGTTCTACAGACAATGTAAATTGGACTGCGATTAGCAATACAAACACTGAATTGGTTTTTACAAATATAACGGCTACGACTAGATTTAGAGCGGTTGTAAGGAATGGCTCGGGTGTTCAAGCTAACTCAACGTACACAGAAATTGTTGTAAAACCAAAACCACCGATAGCAAACGCAGGAGTGGATCAGTTTTTATGTAGTACAAATAAAGCAACCTTAAACGCTAACTCAGCAGGTTCGGGAGAAGGCGAATGGACAATAGTAAGTTCAGAAACAACGGATTCAGGAATTGTAATCACCAATAAAGTTTTACACACAACTACGATAACAGGCTTAGTGGGAGGAAATACCTATACACTTTTGTGGACAATTAAAGGCGATCCTTGCCAAGCAACAGCAGACTCAGTAACTATTAAATTAGATGAAATTACAAATAATATTTTATCTACAGCCAATACAACCGTTTGTGTTGGTTCAGCCCCTTTTGTAATTGAAGGTTCTACTCCACTTGGAATTACACCTGCACAAACTACTTATTCTTGGCAAAGCAGCACAGATAATACTACTTGGACTGCTGTTGCGGGTTCTGACATTAATTTAACGGTTAATCCTACAATTACAACTTATTATCGTCGTACTGTAAGCAATGGGAATTGTCAAAATATTTCAGGTTCGTTTAAAATTACAGTTTTACCAGTAATCACCAATACCATCAGTGCAGGCACTTCAATGTGTTCAGTTAGCACGATTCAAGGTGCTTTACCTACTGGAGGAAACAATGTGTATGATTATACTTGGGAGCAGAGTACCGACAATTCTACTTGGACAACTATAGCTGGCGCTACAAATGTTGATTATTTGCCTTTGGCAAAACCAGTGTTAACCTATTATAGAAGAAAAGTGAAAAGCGGCAGCTGCGCAGAAAGTACTAGTAATACTATTTCTCAAAGTGCTACGCTGACTACTGCCAATGCAGGTTCGGATGAAACCATTTGTTTGACAGATGGAACTACATTTAGATTGAAAGGAAATAAACCAGAGGTTGGTTCTGGATCATGGACTTTAA
Organism: Sphingobacteriaceae bacterium; assembly: GCA_019751895.1. Lineage (GTDB taxonomy): Bacteria > Bacteroidota > Bacteroidia > Sphingobacteriales > Sphingobacteriaceae > Pedobacter. The sequence goes on from JAIEMU010000140.1 coordinate 47,632, forward strand.
AAAGCGGTCCTTCAGCTGTAACTTTTGGAAGCAGCACTCAAACTAATACCACCATTGTGGGTTTACAGGCGGGTACATACGAATTTACTTGGGAAATAACGAATGGCGGATGTGTTAGTAAAGATGATGTAAAACTCGTTGTAGAACCAATTTCTGTAGGCGGTACAACAACAGCAGTAGCGCCAACCACTTTATGTGAAGGCACAAATTCAGGGATAATTAATTTGTCAGGGCACTCAGGTACAATTATCCGCTGGGAAAGTAGTACTAATAATGGTGGGTCTTGGTCGCCAATAGCTAATACAACAACAAGTTATTCTTACAGTAATTTAACCGCCACTACTCAATTTAGAGCGGTTGTGAAAAATGGACTTTGTTCGGAAACATTTTCGAGTTCTTCAACTATCGTTGTAAAAGCAACTTTGCCAATTGCGAATGCTGGTTTAGACCAAAATTTATGTAGTGCTACAACAGCAACTTTAAATGGTAACGCAGCGGGTTCGGGTGTTGGAACATGGACCTTGTCTTCTGGACCAAGTTCAGGCGTAACCATTACCAATAGCAATTTAAACACAAGTACCGTTACAGGCTTGAAAGGTGGAAATACTTATGTCTTTGTATGGACGATTAGTGGAAGCCCATGTTTTGGAACAGCGGATTCGGTAACAATAAAAATAGATGAAATACGAAACAATACAATTTCGACATTAAAAACCACGCTTTGTTCAAGTGCTGGTGCGGTTACTTTGTCTGGATCTACGCCAGTAGGTGTAAGCTCTCCAATTTATACTTGGGAACAAAGTTTAGATGATACAGATTGGACGCCTGTTGCTGGTTCAGGAATTAATTTAACGGTTAATCCTACAGTTACAACTTACTATCGCCGTATTGTAAGCAATGGTCCTTGTCAAAACGTATCGGGTTCTTTAAAAATAACGGTTTTAATGCCAATTATTAACACAATTACCTTAGCTACTCCGGGTTGTACGGTAAGTACTATTTCTGGAAACCCACCTTCAGGTGGCGCAGGTGATTATGGTTTTATTTGGGAGCAAAGTATAGATAATTTAACTTGGACAACCATTGCAGGTGCTACAGGAAGTGATTATTTGCCGTCGGCAAAAACAGTGATGACTTATTACAGAAGACAGGTAACTAGTGGAGAATGTGAAAATAGCATTAGTAATACGGTCGCACAAAGTGCAACGGTAACTGAAGCGTTTGCAGGTGCAAATGAAACGATTTGTTTAGCAGACGCAGCTACTTTCAGATTGAAAGGTAACTCACCTGTGGTTGGAACAGGCTTGTGGTCTGTGAAAAGTGGTCCATCAAGTGTAACTTTTGGAAACGACACTCAAAGTAACACTACCATTGGTGGTTTAATAGCGGGAACATATACATTCACTTGGAGAATAACAAGTGGCACTTGCGTTAGTCAAAAAGATATGGAACTTGTTGTAGATGCAATCTCTGTGGGTGGCACAACAGCTACTGCAGGTCAAACCATTGTATGTGAAGGCACAAATTCAGGAACGATTAATTTAACAGGACACACAGGTACAATTACACGTTGGGAAAGCAGTACCAATAATGGTGGGTCTTGGTCGCCATTAGCCAATACAACAACAAGTTATTCTTATAGTAACTTAACCACCACTACTCATTTTAGAGCAGTTTTGAAAAGTGGAATTTGTTCCGAATCATTTTCTGCCAGTACGACCATCGTAGTAAAAGCAACTCCTGCGGTAGCCAATGCGGGAGCGGATCAAAATATTTGTAGCACAACTACGGCTACCTTAAATGGCAATGCGGCAGGTTCTGGTATTGGAACATGGACAATTTTGTCGCAAACCACGGGCGGTTTTACAATTACAAATCCTAATTTACAATCAACTACGGTTACAGGTTTAAAAGGCGGAAACACCTATGTGTTTTTATGGACCATTACTGGTAGCCCATGTGTTGCTACTGCCGATTCTGTAACGATAATAGTAGGTGAAATTAGTAACAATTCTATTTCTACAGCAAAAGCTACCCTTTGTTCAAATCCAGGGGCAATTATCCTATCGGGTTCTACGCCAGTAGGTGTAACCTCTCCAATTTATACTTGGGAACAAAGCATAGACAATAGTAATTGGACGCCCCTTGCTGGCTCAGCAATTAGTTTAACGGTTAATCCTACAGCAGAGACTTACTATCGTCGTATTGTAAGCAATGGCGTTTGTCAAAACGTATCAGGCTCTTTAAAAATCACCGTTTTAGCTCCAATTGTTAATACAATTACGTTAGCTACTCCGGGTTGTGTAGTGAGCAATATTTCAGGAAACGAGCCTTCGGGTGGCGCAGGTGGTTATGGTTTTATTTGGGAGCAAAGCACAGATAATTTAACTTGGACAACCATTGCGGGCGCTACAGGAAGAGACTATTTGCCGTCGGCAAAAACAGTGATGACTTATTACAGAAGACAAGTAACTAGTGGAGATTGTGAAAACAGCATTAGTAATACGGTCGCACAAAGTGCATCAGTAACCAAAGCACTTGCAGGTGCTGATGAAATAATTTGTTTAGCAGACGCAACTACTTTCAGATTGAAAGGTAATTCACCTGCGGTTGGTGCGGGATTATGGACGCTAACTTCTGGTCAGACGGGAATAGGATTTGGAAGCAGTTCGCAATCTAATACCACCATCACAGGTTTGACCGTGGGCACTTATACGTTTAAGTGGACAATTACAAGTAACGGATGTTTTGATGAAGATGAGGTAAATATTAAAGTAGATGCAAATTCTGTGGGTGGCATAACAGCTACTGCAGGACAAACCACGGTATGCGAAGGTGTAAATACAGGAACGATTGATTTAACAGGTAGCACGGGTTCAATTACCCGTTGGGAAAGCAGCACCAATAATGGCGTGTCTTGGTCGCCGATAGCCAACACGGTGCCAAATTATACCTATAACAATTTAACCACAACCACTCATTTTAGAGCAGTTTTGAAAAGTGGTGCTTGTTCAGAAACATTTTCAACGAGTACAACCATTATTGTAAAAGCAACCCCTGCGATAGCAAATGCAGGTTTAGATCAATATTTATGTGGCACTACTATCGCTACCTTAAATGCTAATGAAGCAGGATCGGGTATAGGAACATGGATAATTAAATCGCAAACTGCTGGCGGAGCTACGATTACAAATCCTAATTTAAATACAAGTACCATTACGGGTTTGATTGGCGGAAACACTTACGTGCTTGAATGGACGGTAGCGGGTTTGCCATGTGCGAGTACTGCAGATACAATGACGATTAAAATAGATGAAATTAGCAACAATATATTAACAACGCCAAAAAGTTCGGTTTGTATTGGAACTGGTGCAGTAACTATTGTTGGTTCTGTAGCTTTAGGGGTAAGCTCTCCTACTTACATCTGGCAAAGTAGCCCTGACAAAACTGTTTGGACAAATATTTCTGGTGCAACAACGATTAGTTATGCATTAACACCAACTGTTACGGCTTTTTACCGTCGTATAGTAAGTAATGGAACTTGTCAAAATACATCTGGACCTATCGAAATAAAAGTTTTAGACGCCATCGTAAACACGATTAGTGTGCCACCGGTGGCCGTTTGTGCGCCAAGTACGGTTTCTGGAAACAATCCAACCGGCGGAACGGGTATTTATCAATATGCTTGGGAACAAAGTATTGATAATGGTGCTAATTGGACAGTAATTGTGGGCGAAACGAACAGAGATTATGTGCCTACTGCAATTACCAAAGACACTAAATTCCGTAGGCTTGTAACCAGTGGGGAATGTGGAGTGAGTATGAGTAATGAAGTTTCTCAAAATGCCGTACCTACTGTAGCCAACGCTGGTGCAAGCGAAACTATTTGCGTAGGAACGGCATTCAAATTGAAGGGGAATAAACCATTGGCAGGTACTGGTAAATGGACAAAAACAGCTGGTCCTGCAGGTAGTGCCTTCGTTGACGATACTAAATTTGATACCGAAGTAACAGGTTTGGTAGGCGCTGGAACTTATACTTTTAAGTGGACGATATCAAGTGGCTCTTGTAGCACGAATCAAGAAGTGGTTATTACCACAAGTGCAGCCTCTGTGGGCGGTACCACAACAAGTACAGACCCTCAAACGGTGTGTAGTGGTGCGAACGCTGGAACGATAAGTTTAACCGGTCAAACTGGAAATGTAGTACGTTGGGAAAGTAGTACCGATGGAGGTTCTAACTGGATAGAAATTGCGAATTCAAATCTAAATTATAGTTACAAAGATTTAATCACAACCACGAGATTTAGAGCCGTGGTTAAAAATGGAGTGTGTTTAGCTACGAATTCTTCAGTAATTACAATTAATGTAAAACCAGTGCCTGTGGTTGCCAATGCAGGAATTGATCAAAATTTATGTAGTACTACAACAGCAACTTTAAATGCCAATTCAGCTGGGTCAGATGTAGGTACATGGACATTGCTTTCAGGGCCAAGTGTGGGTGTAAATATTACAAACATCAACTCTAGTACAACCACCGTAACAGGTTTAGTAAGTGCGCAAAATTATGTGTTTAAATGGACCATTACAGGTGCGCCATGTGTGACTACAGAGGATACCGTGACCATAAGAATTGAAGAAATTACAAATAATTTATTAAGTACCGATAACCCAACTATATGTGCGGGTACGGGAGCTATTACGATAAAAGGAACTACTCCTGTAGGAGTTGCAAGTCCTATTTATATTTGGCAAACGAGTACGGATGCAATTACTTGGTCAAATATTCCAGGCGAAACAGGAGCTAATTATACACTTACACCTAGTGTAGGCGAAACGTATTTCCGACGAATTGTAAGTAACGGAAGTTGCCAAAACATATCAAGTCCTTTTATAATCAAAGTTTGGGGGCCCGTAGTAAATACAATCAGTGCGCCTACTGCATCATGTGTGCCAAATATAATCACCGGCAACTCTGCTTCTGGTGGTAGTGGTTCTTATGTTTATTCTTGGGAAAGTAGTACCGATGGAGGAACAACTTGGTCCACAATCGTTGGCGCTTCAGGCAAAGACTACTTGCCACCTACCATTGCAGTAACTACGCAATACCGCAGAATAGTGGTCAGTGGCGAATGCGCAAGAACTGTAAGTTTCCCCGTTAGCCAAAATCCAACGGTAACCACACCGAATGCTGGAGAAGATGAAATTATTTGTATAGATGGAACGGCATTTAAATTAAAAGCAAATCAACCGGTTACAGGTGTTGGAAAGTGGACGCAAATTAGCGGAGTAGCAGGAGCCGTTTTTACAGATGCTTCAAAACATGACACACAAGTATCTGGCTTGGTAGGTGGACAAGACTATGTTTTCAGATGGACAATTTCAAAAGCGGATTTATCTTGCCCTCTTGCTGATGACGTGAAAATTAAAACCTATTCTGTGTCTAAAGGTGGAACCACAGAATCGCTTGAGCCTAACAGTGTATGCCAAGGTGTAAACGCTGGAAAAGTAAACCTTACAAATTATGAAGGGGATATTTTAAGATGGGAAACCAGCACCGATGGTGTAAATTGGACAGCAGTCATACCTAACAATACCAACCCAATCCAAAGTTATTTGAATCTAAATACAACCACTAGATACCGTGCTGTGGTAAAAAATGGCGCTTGTAATGAAGCTTTATCTTCTGTTTTTACAGTAACCGTAAAGCCAAAACCTGTAGTTCCAAATGCGGGTCCTGACCAAAACATATGTAGCGCCACTATGATTACTTTAAATGGTAATTCAGCAGGTTTAGATCTTGGTACTTGGACTTTAATTGAAGGTACGCCGGTAACATTTAGCAATCCAAATGCGCATAATTCGGTGGTAAGTGGTTTGAAAAGTGGTCAGAAATATAAATTTAGATGGACCATAACAGGGGATCCATGCTTAGCTGCTTTTGATGAGATAGAAATCACTGTAGATGAAATTACTGAAAACATAATCAATGCGGCTAATTCAGCACTTTGTGCAGGTTCTGGATCATTAACAATTAAAGGTAGTTTGCCAAACATATCTGGAGGAGCAAGCCCAATATACTCATGGCAGTCTAGTGTCACGGGTTTAGCGTGGATTGATATGGTAGGTGAAAATTCTCAAGATTTAGTGGTTTCTCCTGCGCAAACCACTTTCTATCGTCGTATTGTGAGCAGTTTAACTTGTTCTAATCCAAGTTCGTTAATTAAAATTGAGGTGGTTCCTGTGATCACGAATAATACCATAAGTAATATATCTCCAATTTGTGCAGATAGTGGAATTATTGGCTCAACACCATTAGGTGGAAAAAACAGCTATAGTTACAGTTGGGAAGCAAGCACGGATGGTGGCGCCAATTGGACACCTATTGCGGGAGAAAATGGAAGGGATTACAAGCCTTTAAGTTCAGGATTTTTCCGTAGAGTGGTAACCAGTGGAGTTTGTGTTGATGCAACACCTGGCGTAGCAATACAGGTTAAAAGGCTGACGGCAGAATTTACCTTTACCAAGGATGCATCGTGCCCTAATTTTGTAATTGATGCAGCTAACGTAGTAGCAATTCATTCGCCAGATAATGAAATTTATGAATGGTATGCAGATGGTGTGCTTATTGGTAATGGACAAATTTTCCCGGGCTATACCATTGTTGAACAAAAGAAAAATGTAGAAATATTGTTAAGAGTAAGCAATAGTTTAGGGTGTGTTTATCAAGAGTTTAAACATACGTTTAGCACCAAAAGTGCTATTCCTATACCTGTTTTCACGCAAGATGAAACCATTTCGTGTGGGCCTGCAACTATTAACTTCACAAACTTAACTCCGAATATCAATTCGCCATCTTTTAGGTGGACAATTACAGACGGCGCAAATTCGCAAAGCAAAAACACTAAAGATTTAGTACATACCTTCCAACCAGATTTGTTAGGGGGTGTGAAAATTTATACTGTGAAATTAGAAGTTACTACGGGTTGTGGAACGGAACAAACAACCTCAACAGTAGAAATTCGTTCGCAGCCATTAACGCCTAGTTTTTTTGATAATGTGATTAATGGTTGTAACCCTGAGGTTGCTTTTACCAATACATCTGTGGGGTCAGCAAGTCAGTATAGTTTTGATTTTGGGGATGGTAATACCTATATTTCAACCAACAAGAACGAAATAATTACGCACACTTATACTGTAAATGAAGAAAAAGAGTTTACAATTCAAATGATCGCTGAAAATGGCTGTGGTGTGTCGAACGTTGTTTCTAGAAAAATACGGTTAAGACCAAGTTTAATTACAATGGGACTAGAGCCTGCTTCAGGTTCAAGTCTGATAGGGAATGCACCGCTTGATATTAAATTTAAAAATAAAACCATAGGTGCGGTTGATTATATTTACGAATGGGGAGATAACACCTCTAATGCGTATACAAAATCTGCAGATGACATTAGACATGTTTTTACCAAACCAGGTACATACACGGTTAAATTACTGGCTTCAAACGAGTGTAATCAACAAGCAATTTCGTTGACTGTTACTGTAGTAGCTATTCCTATCCCAGCTTTTGTAGTTGATAAGCAAAGAGCGTGTGGGGGTTCAGAATTTTCGTTTAAAAATGCAAGTCAAAATGCAACTAGGTATGAATGGGATTTTGGTGACGGAGGATCCTCTACCGAAATAGATCCTAAACATACGTTTTCAACTGCAAAAGAATTCTATGATGTGACGCTAACCGCCTACAATGCTTTAGGTCTTAAAGTGTCCACTACAAAGAGTAAGGTGATTCAAATTCAAGAAACACCTGCTGGTAATTTTACAGTTTCGGGTGTAAATATTACTTCGGACAATACCATTGAAATTCCTAACAAAACATTTAAATTTACCAACAATACAGTTGGGGGGACACAATTTGTTTGGAGGTTTGGTAATGGCTCTGTTTCAAGTCAAAAAAATATTGAGCATACATACGATAATATTGGTTCATACGTGGTTTCTTTAGAGGTTAGAAATGAATTTAATTGTACCTTGTCAACCTCTCAGACAGTAACTATCAAAGACGTCGTGTGTGAGTTTTATCTTCCAAATGCATTTTTACCAGAAAGCGATGATGTTTTGGTAAATAGATTTAAAGGTATTGGCGTGGGTATTCAGTCTTATCTTTTAGTTGTTACCAATAAATTTGGTCAAGAACTGTGGTCAACCAGCAGTTTAACCGAAGATGGCAAACCTTTAGAAGGTTGGGACGGAACTTACAAAGGACAAGCAGTGCCTGATGGAACTTATTTCTGGAAAGCTGTTGTTGAATTGAAAAATGGGGAAACTTGGAAAGGAATGACTTATGATTCTTCTCCGCCTAAAACCAGTGGTGTATTTTATTTATTACGATGATAAAAAAACAGATATTACTTTTATTTTTTTTAAACACAATGGGTTTTAGTGCTTTCGCACAAGACCCATTGTTTTCACAGTTTTTTAATGCTCCATCGTACCTAAATCCTTCTTTGGTAGGGCAGTTTGATGGAGATTATAGAGTTAGTGTAATTTATAAAAACCAGCTTTCTGTAGCAAATGGAGAATTGACTTATCTCAATGCTTTAGCTGATTTTTATATTCCAAATTTTGGGTCTTTAGGTATTTCTTTCAATCGCAGTAGCGAGGGAATAGCACTTTTAAATCGGAATAACTTTGCTTTAACGTATGCCTATGAGCTAAAAAATGACTATTTCACATCTTCTTTTGGTATTGAGGGAGGCATTTCTAATCGTTCTATTATTTTTAGAAAATTAATTTTTGCCGATCAAATTATTCCAGAAATAGGTGTCGTAGGCGGAAGTGTATCGGGTGTTTCACCTACTGTAGATTCTAGTCCCTTTTTTGATGCTGGGGCTGGGGCTTCTATTGTTTTTTCTGACTTTTTTTTAGGAGCCGCTTACCATCATTTAAATAGTCCTGTGCAGTCTTTTGTTGGGGGTAAATCTACGCTATCACCTCGTCTTACTCTTAATGCAAGTTATCGTTTCGCTTTAAATCAATATTCAAGTTATTATACCGACAATAACATTTATGTAATTCCTTCGGTGGTGTATTATTCGCAAAATTACTCTAAGTCACTAAGTACAGGTTTGCAATTGAAATACAAAACTTTTAACGCAGGCGCATGGTACCGCTCCAATACTCAAGGTGGGGCAGATGCACTTGTATTTTCTTTGGTTTATACGCTTTCATTAAGAAGTGAAGACGGCGAGTCTTTACGCATGGGTTATAGTCATGACACCAACACTTCCAAAACTGGGAATGATCAAATTAGAGGTAATAATGAGTTTAGTGTGGGCTATCAAAAATATTGGGCAACCAGTAGTCGATTTGGCGTAGGAAATGGTTTGCGTTGTTTTAACTTTTATTAATCTGTTGGGTTTACCTGTCTAATTTTTAAGGAGTGTTGCGCTTGTTCAAGGCTTTGTTTGCTAATGATTTCTATTGGATAGTTTTTGTTGGGCAATAGGTCAAAATAATTATCGCTAAAATGTGCTTTTTCGTCATTTTTTAGCGACAAAAATACATTTTTCACCAATTGTTTGCTTCTTAAAATTAAGCCTGATTTACCATCTTTTTTTACCCATTTTATGTCTATTTTTGGAGCAGTTAAGGAAAGGTTTTTTACGGCCGTAAAATAGTGTAAGGCTGAAGCGATGGATTGTTTATTTTGTATCAATTCTAGGGCAACAAATTCTTTGTTTTCATCGCTAATGTGTAACTCTTTTTTGGCTATTTGCAGTGTTTTTACGCCATTTGCCGGAATTTGTACGGAAATTTTTCTTAACAATTTGTTTTCGCCATCCATCGTCCATCTTTGTAAATTCAAATCGGCAGTAAATTGGCTTTGTTTGTCCGATACGATGTAAATCATCAAACTATCCTTGGTCGATTTTGCGCTAATAAGAATGGGCTGGTATGCTTTTTTAATGAAATATTGTGCGGCTTTCCATTGCCCATTGTGTGAAATTGTTGACCATGAAATGGCAGGCCAACAATCATTTTGTTGCCATACCAAAGTACCCATGTTGTAAGGCATGGCACTTCTATTGCTTTCTATCGCCATTTTCATTCCTTCGGCTTGTTGCAATTGACTTAAATACACAAATTGTTCAAAGCTTTTAGGTTTTTGATAATACCAATCCATATATTTTTCTAACAATTGATTGCCTTTGTAGCTTTTTTGGCGCTTCACCAACACCGAATCGCTTATTTTTGGGTCTTTGTTTTTGCTAATTTCTTGGAGTGTTTCCCACGAAGGGAACGACTGAAAACCAAATTCGCTATTAAATCGAGGCACATGACTTTGATAGGCTTCAAAAGGTTGTTCGCCGTGGTAAATGCCCCAATAATGGTTGTCTCCTTTTTTAAAATCTTCGGGTTTCCCCCAATTGCTGATGGGTGATGAATGGAAATAAAAGCGTTGCTTGTCGTGTTTTTTTACAAGTTTTGGTAGCAAATTTTTAAACAATTTGTCATAGCCATTAATTAAATTTAGACTGTCTTTTTCGCTGTATTGATAGGTTTTTTGCCATCCCCAATTTTTCCAACCTACGGCTATTTCATTGTTTCCACACCACATCGCCAAACTGGGGTGGTTTTGTATCCGCTGGATATTATCGGTAGCTTCTTGTGCTACATTCTCTAGAAATTCCGCATCGCTAGGATACATTGTACAAGCAAACATAAAATCTTGCCAAACCATGATTCCTTTTTCATCGGCAAGGTCGTAAAAAGCGTCACTGCCATACGTTCCTCCGCCCCAAACGCGTATCATATTGTAATTGCTTTCTTGCATCGCATTAAACAATGGGCGCAATTGCTGGGTTTCTTGGTTGTCAATCAGACTTTGAGTAGGCACAAAATTACTTCCTTTGATGAAAACGGGTTTGTCGTTTACTTTTACATAAAAACTTTCGCCAATGGGGTCGGGTTTGTTCACCACTTCAATCTTCCTAACGCCTACCTTTACTTCTTTTTGGTCGCAAATAACGCCATTTTTACGAACCACAAATGCCAAACGATACAAATGCGCTTTGCCTAAGCCATTCGGCCACCACAATTTTGGATTTTGTATAGAAAAAGGAACATTAATTGCTTCTGTTTGGCTTTTTAATTCAATTTTTTTGTTAGCAAGCACTTGTTTGCTTTTTTGGTCTATGATTTCCAAATTATAAACCCCATTTTTTGTGCATTGTAAATTGAATAGGGCTTGATAATCTGCTTTTTTAGCGTTTAAATCTATTAAGTTCAGCTGTATGGGTTCAAGTTTTGCATTCGACCAAGTTTGCAAATACACAGGTTTGATAATCCCGACGGTGAGTAGTTTTGGGGCAAAATCCCAACCAAACTGATAAGGTGCTTTGCGAATAAAAGGACTGATTTTGGTGCTGCCAATTTCATTGTCGGCGGGGTAGCGAATAGCTGAACCGATGGATTGTATAATTCCTTCATCTACAGTGGATTTAAAAATTACTTTAATTTCATTTTTGCCCAATCGCAGTTGTGGTTTTGCATTTATTGTCCATTTTCTAAACATATTGTTGGCTTTCAATACCGATACATGGTTTATAAACACCTCGGCATAAGTGTCTAAGCCTTCAAACACAAGTTCTATGTTTTCTTTTTCCAATTGCGCCTTACTGATTTCCAAACTTTTGCGATAAGCCCATTCCTGCTCGGCTACCCAATCTATTTTTTCGCTTTGATTGGCGAGGTAGGGATGCGCAATTTTTTTGTGTATCAATAAATCATTTTGCACACAGCCAGGCACTTGTGCTTTATATACATTGGCGGTTTTTAATTGTTGAACCGACCAGCCACTGTGCAGTGAAAGGCTGGTTTTTTGTGCAAATAAGGGGCTAAAAATGCTTGTAATTAGTGTGCATAGTAATAAACGATTCACGAACATTGAATTTCAATTTAGGGTAAAAAATTAGCAACACAAAGTAAACAATTATTGTTAAAATACATAGCTTTGTTTTATGAATCAAAAAGAGCAGATTTCCATTTTCGATATTTTTAAAATAGGCATAGGACCTTCAAGTTCACATACTTTAGGGCCTTGGCGGGCGGCACAGCAATTTACTGCTTCCTTGCAAAAAAACAATTTGTTGAACGAGGTGCAACAAGTTAAAGTTTTGCTGTATGGTTCGTTGGCAAAAACGGGTGTTGGACACGGAACTGATGTAGCCATTTTGTTGGGTTTGGTGGGCGCCGACCCTGTTACTTTTGATGTAAATGCCATCGGCAGTACCATTGAGCAGATTAAAAAATCCGCAAAGTTGGTACTCAACAACGAAAAAGAAATCGATTTTGTGTATCTAAATGATTTATTGTTTTTATATGCCGAAAGTTTGCCTTTTCACCCCAACGCAGTTACTTTTCAAGCTTTTTTAAGTAATGGAAAAGCTTTTTCTGAAACCTATTATTCGATAGGTGGAGGCTTTGTGGTAAAAGAAGGGGATTCGGATGCGGATAAAACTAGTGTTGACCTTCCTTTTCCTGTCGAAAAAGCCAGTGAATTGTTGCATTGGTGTCTTTCTACGGGTTTAAAAGTAAGCGAAGTGGTGATGGAAAATGAGCATGCTTGGCGAAGTGAAGCCGAAACCAAAGCAAAAGTGATGCAACATTTTGCGGTGATTCGTGATTGTATTTATCGTGGTTGTCACACGGGTGGGATTTTGCCTGGAGGTTTAGAAGTGGCTCGAAGAGCAGAGAAATTAAACCAACGATTAACCGCCGGTGCGAAGTATCAAAATTACGACGAGTGGCTTGAAGTAATTAGAAAAGGTGGCAATGGTTTTAATTATACTTTAGATTGGGTAAGTTGTTTCGCACTTGCCGTAAACGAAGAAAATGCAGCTTTTGGACGGGTTGTTACCGCTCCTACCAATGGGGCGGCAGGGGTTATTCCTGCGGTTTTACAATATTTTATCGCTTTTTGCGACGGCTATTCTGACGAGAAAATTATTCAATTTATTGCTTGTGCGTCTGAAATTGGTAGTATTTTCAAAAAAGGAGCAACCATTTCTGCGGCAATGGGCGGCTGTCAAGCTGAAATTGGCGTTTCCTCGGCAATGGCAGCGGCCGCACTTACAGAGTGTTTAGGAGGTTCTCAGCGACAGGTTTTAATGGCGGCCGAAATCGCGATGGAACACCACTTGGGTTTAACTTGCGATCCTATTGGTGGCTTGGTTCAAGTGCCTTGCATAGAGCGAAATACAATGGGTGCCATTAAGGCCATTACCGCCAGTCAGCTCGCTTTGCAAAGCAATCCCGACAAGGCAAAAGTTAGCTTAGATGCCGTAGTCAACACCATGTGGGAAACGGCTTTGGATATGAATTCGAAATACAAAGAAACCTCCGATGGAGGATTGGCAACCAACATCCCAATTAGTTTGCCAGAATGCTAAACTTTTAAGATTGGGGTGTCGATGTTTCGGTGCTCCAATTCATTTCAAATAGCGTTGCCAAGTGTTTTTTGATTCGGGTTTTCACCTCATCCATCGCTACTTCGTGACCCAGCTCTTGCGCTAAACTTGTAACAGCTTTATCCACAATACCACAAGGTACGATGTGATTGAAATATGAAAGATCGTTGTTTACATTCAGTGCAAAGCCATGCATGGTTACCCACCTGCTGCAACGTACACCCATGGCGCATATTTTTCGAGCTTTTGCATTGTCGGCATCTAGCCAAACACCGGTATAGCCTTGGTATCTGCCCGCTTTTAAGCCGTAATCGGCTAAGGTTAAAATAATTGCTTCCTCCAACTGTCGGAGATACAAATGAATGTCTGTGAAAAAATTGTCTAAATCTAAAATTGGATAACCTACAATTTGCCCTGGGCCATGGTGCGTAATGTCGCCGCCTCGGTTGGTTTGATGAAAGCTAACACCTTGCGCCGATAATTCGGCTTGATTGAGTAATAAATGTGCAGCTAATCCACTTTTTCCTAAAGTATAAACGGGTGGATGTTCGCAAAATATAAGGTAATTGGGGGTTTCAAGTTCGCTGTTGTCGTTTCTATTTTTTATCTTCATCGCAACCGTTGCATCAAACAACTCGGCTTGTTTTTGACAAGCATGTTCATAGGCGGTTAATCCCCAATCTTGGCAAATTACGTTTTTGTTTTGTATCATTTTTTTAATGATTAAGATAAGCAACCATGTAATCGTCGCTTGTTTTGAAATAATTAACTTGTAATGTTTCTGTTCCCGAAGGTAAAATCACAAGGGCTTCTAGTGCGCCATCTTTTTTAAGTTTAAAGGGCTTGATGTGGATATGTTGTTTAAAATCCAAGCCTTTTTTGCCGTACCATTTATAAATGGCTTCTTTGGCGCACCAACATACGTATAGGCCACAGGTATTGTCGCCAATTTGTTTTTGTGCCAATTCTAAGTCGGTCAAAAATTTATGCTTAACACCTTTTATGCGGTGTTTTATTTGTTCAATGTCAATCCCCACCGATTGTTTTTTTGAAAGCATTACAGCAGCATAATCTCCTGAATGGCTAAATGAAATGAAGTTTTTATAGTCGGGCAAAAAGGGTTTGCCATCGGCATCATTTTCGCAAACAATATAGGCGTCGGTAGCCAATAAGCTGCGCAATAAAACACGCACCGCCAACCAGTGTTTTAGTCTGCTTTCGCTTTTTATTCCAGCTAAGGTATTCAATTCCTCGGCATTGAGTTGCAAAGAAGCGGTTAATTCTTCACTACTTTCTTCAATCTTCCAAATCCCAAAAACACAGTCTTCGCTTAGCGTTTTTTTTAAAATTATCGGCATTTATTCATTTCAAAATTAAGGATGCAAATTTAAGTCTAAATATTTGTAATTAACCCTCAATATTTTAAAAATCATGATTTCAATTTTTGTCTGTACTAAAAAATCTACTTTAAAAAACAATTCAATTTATTCGTAAATATGTATAAATTGCCAAAAAAAATAACGAGATGAATACATTAAAAATTAGCATTAAAGATAGATTGGCGATAGTTACTTTAAATAGACCAAAAGCAAATGCCATCAACAAAGAAATGATGGACGAGATAAACGAGCTATTTAAAAACCTTTCCCAAGATGAGAACATTGGAGGCGTTATTATAACGGGGCATGAAGGTATTTTTTCCGCAGGTTTGGATTTAATCGAATTGTACAATTATAACGAACAAGAGGTTGCTGATTTTTGGAAACAATTCCTTCAGTTTACCGCAAATTTGGTAGCTTTCCAAAAACCGATGATTGCCGCCATTAACGGACATAGTCCTGCGGGCGGTTGTGTCATTGCCTTGGCTTGTGATTATCGAGTGATGGCAAACGGGAAATATAAAATCGGACTCAACGAAGTGCCTGTGGGGATTATTGTGCCAGAGAGTATTTTTAGTTTGTACGCCTTTTGGATAGGAGAGGCGCAGGCCAGTAGAAGTTTGCTTGCCGGTAAATTGTTTGAGCCTGAACAGGCTTTAGCTATTGGATTGGTAGATGAGTTGGTGAACCCAGAAAGTATTTTGACCAATGCTGAACGCAGCATGCGCAAGATGATGGCTTTTGAAGAAA
Source organism: Sphingobacteriaceae bacterium (assembly GCA_019751895.1). Classification (GTDB taxonomy): domain Bacteria; phylum Bacteroidota; class Bacteroidia; order Sphingobacteriales; family Sphingobacteriaceae; genus Pedobacter. The sequence goes on from JAIEMU010000140.1 coordinate 63,229, forward strand.
ATACTTGGCAACAATCGAAAATCAATACCCGAAAAAAATTGATGCAAAGTTTAAGTGCCGATCAAAGTGAAACCTTAGCGCTGATGCTCAAACAATGGTGGGCGCCTCAAACCCGTGAAAATTTAAAACTAATTATTGAAAGTCTAAAACCAAAAAACAATGTATAATCAATCAATGTTAAGAGACGATGCCTTAAAAGGCAAAACCATTGTCATTACTGGCGGCGGTTCAGGCTTAGGAAAATCTATGGGAACCTATTTTTTGCAACTAGGTGCAAACTTAGTCATTACAAGTAGGAATTTAGAAAAACTTGAAAAGACTGCGCAAGAAATGCAAGACCTAACGGGGGGTAAAGTATTGGCGGTAGCTTGCGACGTGAGAGAATACAGTCAGGTAGAAAATTTATTGAATAAGTCTATAGAAAAATTTGGAAGTATAGATTCGTTGATAAATAATGCTGCAGGAAATTTTATTTCCCCTACAGAGCGTTTGTCTGCCAATGCTTTTTCGGCAGTGATAGACATTGTCTTGAAAGGTTCTGTAAATTGTACATTGGCATTTGGAAAACATTGGATAGCCGAAAAACAAAAAGCAAACGTGCTGAATATTGTCACTACCTACGCTTTTACGGGTTCGGCTTATGTCGTTCCTTCGGCATGTGCCAAAGGTGGCGTGTTGGCAATGACCCGCTCGCTTGCTGTAGAGTGGGGCAAGTATGGAATTAGAACCAACGCTATTGCGCCCGGCCCATTTCCTACCAAAGGCGCTTGGGATAAATTGTTGCCAGGAGAGCTGGCCGAAAAATTTGATTTCAAAAACAGAGTACCTTTAAAGAGAGTAGGTGAACATCAAGAGTTATCAAATTTAGCTGCATTTTTGGTTAGCGATTTTTCTTCATATATCAATGGCGAGGTGATTACCATCGATGGTGGTGAATGGTTGCAAGGCGCAGGTCAAATGAATGGCTTGGAAATTGTAACTGACCAAATGTGGGATGCTTTTGCCAAAATGACCCGATAAATCAAGTTGTTTTTATGTCAAAATGATAAATTGGATTTTGTTTTTTTCTTTTCGCCTTAGCGATGATGTATTTTTTTGTACATTTAAAGCTTTTAATAATTTTAAAATCTTTAAACCAATATGCTACACGTAAATAATGATAAGCCATGTAAAATTGTGTATTCGATTTGCAAACATGCTTATTTGGGTTATTTGATAGAACCACATATTGTACAGCTCAATCCAAAAGGTGATTTTTCGTTTACTCATCAACGCCTTTTTTCGCATACGGCAATTCAGTTTTCGAATCACTTGAGTGATTTTGACAGCAAGCTGATTAAAATGTTGGACGAAATAGAACAAGATTATTTAATCAAAAAGTACTATAAAAAACCAATTCGGGCACATGCCTTTTTTACGACCATTTTTGACGAGAATTTTTTTGCAACCGTTAGACCTAAAATTGAGCGAAAAATAGCCGATGTTTTAGCGCTTTTGCAAAACAAAGAAGCTTTATTTTTGATGGATAAAGAGGGTTGGCCAGTGGCACAAAAAATAAATTTCGCTAGCCAAGCGGCAACTGTTTTGTTCCATTTTCGCAGAAACGAAACCGAAACACGGTATTTTCCGACCATCAAATACGATGGTTTTAGGATAGAATTTATGTTCAAAGATGCGCAAATTATCTGCAATCAGCCTGCTTGGCTATTGTTGGATGGACAGCTTTATTTTTTTGAACAAGATATTGAAGGCAAAAAGTTGCAGCCTTTTCTCAATAAGCGTTTTATCAGCATTCCCAAAGCTACGGAAGCTACCTATTTTCAAAAGTTTGTAGCTCCTTTGATAGAAAAATTCCATGTTTATGCCGAGGGTTTTGAGATAAGAACCGAAAAAAACGAGAACAAGGCCATTTTAAAAGTTATTTATGTGGCAGATGGCATTTCGCAAATTCAGCTTTGCTTTAGTTATGGAAAGCACAATTTTGTGATGGGAAACGGTCAAAAAGTAACCGTCGATTTGGTGAAAGAGGATGATAACTACGTGTTCACCCGCATCAAAAGAGAGGTAGCTTGGGAACAAGAAAAGTTTGATTGGTTGCTAAGCATGGGGTTGAAAAAAGCGAGTGCCTTGTTTTATAATTTAGAAGTAAAGGAAACCTACGAAGGTCAAAATGTTGCTTATGCGGTTATCAATTGGGTGAATGAACACATCGATGTTTTAACCGAGCAGGGTTTTGAGGTGTTGCAAGAAAACCATGCCAAAAAATTTGTGATTGGCGCCAATAAAATTGATTTTGAAATTAAAGAAGAAAACGATTGGTTCGATATTCAGGCGGTGGTATATTTTGGCATTTATCCCATTCCTTTTATTGCGCTAAAAAATTACATTTTGCACAAGACGAAAGAATTTCCTTTGCCCGATGGAAATATTGCCATTATTCCCGATAGGTGGTTTACGCAATTTAGTGGCTTGTTTAATTTTTCGGAGGGTGGCAACAGCGATTTGAAACTCAAAAAACACCACATTGGCTTAATAGACGATTTGGCAAGTGACAGCATCGCCCATGTAACTTTGCATCGAAAATTAGAAAAATTAAACGATTTTGACCATATTGAAGATGTAGCGATGCCTTTAGGTTTCAAAGGAACGTTGAGAGATTATCAAAAAGCGGGTTACAATTGGTTTAGTTTTTTGCGCAGCTATGGTTTTGGCGGTTGCCTTGCCGATGATATGGGTTTGGGAAAAACCATACAAACTTTGGCGATGTTGCAAAAAGCAAAAGAAGACAATCAGCTTGAAAACACGGCAGGAACTTCCTTGATTGTGATGCCTACCTCATTAATTTACAATTGGTTGAGCGAGGCTAAGAAATTTGTTCCACAGCTCAAAATACTGACCTACACAGGACAACTTAGAAACAAAGATGTTTCCAAATTTTCGAAATACGATTTAATTATTAGCACCTATGGCACCACCCGAATTGATGCCGAATATTTGAGTCAGTTTTATTTTCACTATGTGATTTTAGACGAAAGTCAAAACATAAAAAACCCAAGTTCAAAGGCTTTTAAAGCGGTTCGCACCCTTCGTTCGAAATATAAACTGGCTTTGAGTGGTACACCAGTTGAAAATTCAGTTGGCGATTTGTGGACCCAGCTTACCTTTTTAAATCCTGGTTTGTTGGGTACGCAACATTTTTTTAATGAAAATTATGTGCAGGCCATCGAAAAACGTAAGGACGAAGAAAAAGCGCAAAAATTGCAAGCCATCATCAAGCCATTTGTGTTGCGAAGAACCAAAGAGCAGGTGGCGGTAGAGTTGCCACTCAAAACCGAAAACGTGTTTTATTGTGAAATGAGTGAAGACCAAGCCGCCTACTACGAGAAAATAAAATCGGCCTACCGCAACGATTTGTTGAGCAGCATGGACGATGGCACCTATGCCAAAAAACAAGTGCAGATTTTGCAAGGTTTAACCGCTTTGCGCCAATTGGCAAATCATCCCGTGATGATAGACGAAGGCTACACTTCCGATTCAGGGAAGTTTAAAGATGTAATTCATACGCTGGATAGCGTGCTGAAAGGTGGACACAAAGTGTTGATATTCTCTCAGTTTGTGAAACATTTAATGCTGTTTAAAAATTATTTCGAAAAAGAAAACATTGCTTTTAGCTATTTAGATGGCAGCACCAAGAACAGAGGCGAAGTGGTGTCCGAATTTCAAGAAAACGAAGCGATTAAGGTGTTTTTGATTTCGATAAAAGCGGGAGGTGTAGGCTTAAATCTTACACAAGCCGATTATGTATTTATTTTAGACCCATGGTGGAATCCCGCCGTAGAGCAACAGGCGGTAGATAGAACCCACCGAATTGGTCAAGATAAAAAAGTGTTTATTTATAAGTTTATAGCCAAAGATTCGGTAGAAGAAAAAATATTAGTGTTGCAAAATAGAAAGAAAAAATTAGCCAGCTCGCTCATCACCACCGAGGAAAGTTTCTTTAAATCGCTCAGCAAAGAAGACATTGGAAGTTTGTTGGCGTAATAAAAAAACAGAAAACAATTGAATGAAAAATAGTAGGGTGTGAATTTTTGTTAACTTTTTTTAACAGAATGATACCAAGAAACTTGTTTAATATTAATAGCTTTGTAGCATGAAATTTGGAGTAGTAGTTTTTCCGGGCTCAAATTGTGACGAAGACGTAATCTACGTTCTTGAGAAAATAATGGGTCAGCAGGTAGTACGTTTGTGGCATAAAGACCACGATTTGCAAGGCGTAGATTTTGTAGTTTTACCAGGCGGATTTTCGTTTGGCGATTATTTGCGTTCAGGCGCAATCGCTCGTTTTTCGCCAATTATGCAAGAGGTTATTCGTTTTGCCAACAATGGCGGTTATTTAATGGGTATTTGCAATGGTTTTCAGGTGCTTACCGAGTCGCATTTGTTGCCAGGGGCTTTGTTACACAATCAAAGTCGCAAGTTTATTTGTAAAAATACATTCATCAAACCACAAACCACCAATAGTTTGCTTACCCGTAAT
>JAIEMU010000137.1 GCA_019751895.1 Sphingobacteriaceae bacterium
CGGTTCATTAATAATCGTTTGGCGGTTATTGTACTTGCTTTTTTTTGTTCGTTGAGCAAAAGATTTAAACTCTCCATTTGCTTGTCAAACAATTTGTTTTCTTGGTAATTGTTCCATTCGTTTAGGCTGTTCACAAACACCGAATAAGAATTATTGAGTTCGCCAAAAGAAAGTTCTTTGGGTAGTTTTTCGATAAAATAGTTTGCTTTGGTGTGGTTGGGATTGAAACTTTTGAGTAAACTATTTAGGCTTTCTACGTGTTTAAAATTGGCGGCGTTTTGCAAATAAGCCACTACTTGATTTTCTTTTACAGCATCAAAATTATGGCTTTGGTATAATTTTAATTTTCCGTAAGTATTTGCCACCAATTTGATAGGAGCGTGATGTGCATTGATGGTAATTTGTCCCATCAACACATCGGGATAGCGAACCAACCAGCCAAACACAAGCAACAAAGCAAAGATGCCCCAAACCAAATTGCTTACCCAAAAACCAAATTTTGTAGGCATCCGCTCAATGAGGTGTTGCACCTCTTCGGAGCGTTTGTGGGAATTATATTTTTCTATTTCTTCGTTCATAAAATTTAGTTTTTTTAGTTCGTCATTTCTGTTTGCGACTGTTGCAATTGAAAATACCTGCCTTTTTGTTCCATCAAGGTTTCGTGGTTTCCAATTTCTACCACCATACCTGCCTGCATGACTACAATTTGGTCGGCTTTGCGAATGGTACTCATGCGGTGCGCCACTACAATTACCGTTTTGTGTTTAAAAACAGCGTCTAAGGCGGTTACTATTTTTTGTTCGTTAAGGGTATCCAAACTGTTGGTAGCTTCATCAAAAAATAGATAGTCAGGATTTTTATACAAAGCCCTTGCTATCAAAATACGTTGCTTTTGTCCACCACTCAATCCTCGTCCTTGTTCGCCCATCATGGTTTGGTAGCCCAAAGGCAAAGCCTCTATTTCTTGGGCAATGTTTGCGGTGTCTAAGGCTTTTTTCAGCTTTGTATAGTCTATTTTTTCATCATCTAGCACTACATTGTTTAAAATTGTATCGTTAAAAATTTTACCATCCTGCATCACCGTTCCACATTGGTCTCGCCATTGTTTCAAGCCAATGTTGTTTACATTCATGTTGCCGATTTTAATTTCGCCATAACTGGGTTTATACAAGCGCAAGAGCAGTTTCAACAAAGTGGATTTTCCACTACCACTATCGCCCACAATGGCGGTAACCTTACCTTCGGGAATGATGAGCCGAATGCCTTTTAAAATAATGGGACCCGTGGGCGTGTATTGAAAAGATACATTGTTGATAATTAAACTTTTGTTTTCGGGTAGTTCTATGGCATTGTCGCCCACACCTTCGTGTTCGTCTTCCAATTGATGAATTTCGTTGAGGCGTAGAAAACTAATTTTAGCAAATTGAAACGAAATAATAAACTGAATAAATTGTACCACAGGCGCATTGAGCATACCGATGATAAACTGGGTAGAAATCATCACGCCGAAAGTCATCTCACCAGCGATTACCGCTTTGGCACAGAAAAAAGTGATGAACAAATTTTTGAGGTTGTCGATAAACTGCGCCCCTAAGTTTTGCATGTTGGTAATGTTGAGCACCTTTAAATTTACGTTGTAAAGCCTAGCTTGTATGTTTTCCCATTTCCAGCGTTTGGGTTTTTCGTTGTTGTTTAGTTTAATGTCTTGAATGCTGGCAATCGTTTCCACCCAATAACTTTGATTTTTGCTTTCTAGCTCAAAATATTCCCAATCCAATTTTTTACGGATGCTCAAAAACGCCATTACCCAAAGCACATACAATACACTACCTGTCAAAAAAATATAAAAAATAACTGTGTTGTAGAAAAACAGCACTACGCCAAACACCAAAAAGGTAAGTCCCGAAAACAACATATTGAACGAGTTGTTCATCATAAAACTGCGAATACGCTCGTGGTCTTGTGCCCTTTGCAAAATATCGCCCGTCATCTTGTTTTCAAAAAAGGTAATCGGCAAAACCATCAATTTGATTAAATAATCGGAAATTAAAGCAATGTTGATTCTACTCGTAAGGTGCAACAAAATCCAATCTCGTACCATATTGCTCAGCAAGATGCTTACATAAATGGCAATATTAGCGATGAGCACGATGTTGATAAAATCGATGTCGTGGGTTTGTATGCCTACATCAATTACCGCTTTGCTCACAAAAGGCAAAAAACCTTGCAAAATAGTAACCAACAACATCACCGCTCCCAACTGCCAAAAACTTTTGCGGTAGGGTTTAAAATACGCCAAAAACTTACCAAAAGTTTGTTTTCTGTTTTGCTGTTCGTGAGCTTGTTTTTGGTAAAAATCGGCTTGCGGACTAAATAGCATCACTTGTCCTGTGGTTTGTTGTTTGAGCCATTTTTTTGCAAACTCGGCAGGACTATACGATACATAGCCTTTGGCAGGGTCGGATACCGAAATACTTCCTTTTTTTTCGTTGCCCGATACTTTATACACCACTATAAAATGGCTATCATCCCAATGCACAATGGCAGGTAGAGGTATTTTGTGCAACAAATCGTGTACAGAGGCTTGTGTAGATAAACTCCGTAAACCGATAAATTCGCCTGCATAGCTCAAATCCAAAAAGCTAACGCCTTCTTTGGTGATGCCACATTTATCTCTCAAATATTGCAAACTATAAAACTTGCCGTAGTATTTGGCTAGCATTTTTAAACACGCAGGACCACAATCCATCATATCCAACTGCCTATCGTTGGGAAATTTTCTAAAGCCTATCATTCTATTTTTTTTCAGCTCGCCAAATTATGTTTTTTTTTGAAAATTCTGTTTTGACTTATGAAAATTATTTTTTTATTTAGGGAAAACAATTAACTAATGTATTAATTTTTAAAACAACTAAATTATGAAACCAAAAAGATTAACTTTTGAGCAAGCCTTAGAAGAATTTGCACCGCTCAGCGAAAACCAAATGAGAGCAACTGTGGGGGGAACGTTTGAATACATTGATGGAAATGACAGTTCCTCTTATGAATTCCCTGAACGTCGTCATTATAGTATTAATAACTATAGCAGTGATAGTTATTGGCAAAACCCATTTTGGTCAAGTGGTGGAGGCGGTGGCGGAGGTGGTGGTGGATACACCCCAAATAATTCGTACAGTTACAACTCTGCAAATGATTATTATGAGGGTAATTTAAACGAGGTGACTATTGTGGGGCATAAAAGTGGTGGGTATAGTGGATATGATGCTTTTCAAACGATGATGGGTGCATTAGGTTATACGAATGATATTGCAAAAAGTTCTGCGGAGTTTGCTAAATTAGGGGAATTCGCAAAGGTTTTTGGAAAAGCAGGTTATGGTTTTACCGCTTTTGATGTAGGAGGGAATATTAAAGAGATGATCGATAATGGATATAATCATGAAGATTTTGCACAAATTATATTAGCTGGAGGATTATTACTTTTAGCACCAGAAGTAGCTGCTGTAGGAAGTACTTTTGCATTTGGTTGGAGTGTTTATGAACAAATAAGATAATAATGATACGATTATTAACAACATACTATTATGTTTTTTTAGAGCATCATGATAGAATATCTCGAAAAAGGAAAAATCCTTATGATGCTTGGTTTCCAGCTTTAATTATTGTTACACTTTCATTATTAATGACTTTATTTGGTATTTGTATTGCGATAGAAAATTTATTGAAAGTTTCATTATTTAAAATAAGTAAATTTGGGAACTACTTTGTTTTGGGGCTAATTTTTTATTTATTGTATTATGTTTTAATTAAAAAAAATCCAAATAACAAAGTGTTTAGTGAAAAAGTAAAACAAGAATTGGATATTACTACAAAAACGAGAATCATTGCCTATAGCGTTTTTGTTTTAAGTTTTTTATTTCCGTGTTTCATTTTGTGGCTAAAGACTTTTACGAGTGGGAAACCTATTCCTTGGCACAACTAATTAAATTTCATCTTGCTTTGGTTTTTATTCCAAAGCAAGATTTTTTTTGTTTTTGCTCCCTGCTTGTTCTGCTGAGCATATTGTAACTGTGTTTGGAGGTGCAATTTTAGCGGGTTCTGAAATTTATGAATCTTATAGGGATGCTCATTAAAAAAAAGATGATTAGAAAACTACTAACAACCTATTATTATGTATTTTTAGAAATATATGCCAAATATAAGGATTCAACACCTTGGTGGGGAGCTACTCTTATTGTAGCGTTGACATTTGTTCTTTTATTAATGTGCTTAGAAATAACACTTAGGATATTTAATATTGATATAATACAATATCATAATAAATTATTTAACCTTATTTTAATGTCTATAATTCTTTACGCTACTTATTATTACTTAATCGTAAAATGTCCAAGTAATAAAGTATTTGATGAGGAGGTAAAAAAAGAACTCGGTATAACTAAAAACAGAAAATACATTGTATTTTCTATCTTTATAGCACTTTTAGCTTTTACTATTTTAATGGGGATATTTAAAAGTAATTTTCGAATACTTTTAAATAATTAAAATTTAAAAATTTTGCTTTGGAATAAAAAACAAAGCAAGATTTTTTTGTTTTTGCTCCCTGCTTGTTCTGCTGAGCATATTGTAACTGTATTTTGGGGTGCAATTTTAGCGGGTTCTGAAATTTATGAATCTTATAGAGATGCTTATTAGGAAAAAAGATGATTAGAAAACTATTAACAACTTATTATTATGTTTTTTTAGAAGTGTACACAAAAATAAACAAAGATTCAGAGCCTTGGTGGAAATGTTTTTGTATTGTTGGATTAACTATAGATCTCTTTTTGTTTTGTATAGGCATAATAGTGGATGTATATTTCAAAACATCTGTTATGAAAAATCATAGTAAATTTTCAATATTTGTATTTATTGTTTTAACAGGATATTTGTTATATCATTATTTAATAGTAAAATGCCCAAATAATAAAATATTTGATGAAGAAGTTAAAAAAGAATTAGGTATCACTAAAAATACCAAGTATATCGCATTTGCTATCCCTATACTGCTTCTAGCTTTTATTATTTTAATGGGGTTAATAAAAAGTGATTTTCGGATACTTTTACATAATTAATTACCCCCAACCCTACCCTCAAAACTCCGTTCAGATTTTAAATTTGAACGGAGTTTTTTTTGTAAAAAAAACTTTGTAGCTACGCCATTTATAGCGTGGTGTACAAGTGTCTGAGATAAACAATAGCCAAGCGTTTAGACCTTTCGTTCCTCATGGTGACAAAAAAAAACATTGTTTTCAGGAAAAACAATTCATCAAATATTTACCTTTAGCAATTAAATTTTGACGGATGCGGATAATTCCTGTATTTGATTGAATTAATTTAAAAAAGAATAAAAATGGCAAAATTAGTAGAAGAATTTAATAACTATCGTACCAAAATGAACGATAGAATTATGGAAACGGCAAACACAAACATTAAACGTTTTTTTGCATTAGACACCACCACTTATGCAGATGGCGCTTTGAATGTAAAAACCAAGGAAATGCTAGGTTTGGTTGCCTCAATGGTTTTGCGTTGTGATGATTGTATCAAATATCATTTAGAAAAATGCTTCAACGAAGGCGTTAATAATGAAGAAATAAACGAAGTTTTTATGATTGCCAATTTAGTGGGCGGTTCAATTGTGATTCCTCATTATCGTAGAGCAGTAGAGTTTTGGGACGAGTTGAATGCAAAATAAATTTAATACGAAATTGACAGGGATTTACATTCATATTCCATTTTGCAAAAAGGCTTGTCACTATTGTGACTTCCATTTTTCTACCTCTTTGAAATATTTGGACGAGATGGTGGATGCAATTTGCAAAGAAATTGTATTGAAAAAAGATAGGGTAGAAGGGCAAATATCTAGTATTTATTTTGGCGGCGGAACACCTTCCATTTTGCCTTACAACGCTTTGCAAAAAATTTTCGATACCATTATCAATAATTTTTCGATAGCAAGTGATGCCGAAATTACCATCGAAACCAATCCAGATGATTTGACAACTGCAAAAATCAAAGAATTTAGATTGCTGCCCATCAATCGATTTAGTATTGGGGTGCAATCTTTTTTTAATGAAGATTTAATCTGGATGAATCGAGCACACAATGCAACGGAAGCCGAAAATTCGATTAAAAGAAGCCAAGATGCAGGCTTTGAAAATCTTAGTGTGGATTTAATTTATGGTTATCCTTTGCTGACCAATCAAAAATTATTGTCCAACATTCAAACCTTAAACAACCTTCAAATTCCCCACATTTCGGCTTATTCGTTGACGGTAGAAGACAAAACAGCTTTGGCAAGTTTTATTAAAAAAGGGGTGCAAAAACCATTAAATGAACAGCAAAGTGCGGAACAGTTTAGTTTAGTGAGCGAAACTTTGCAACGGGCGAATTATCATCATTATGAGATTTCTAATTATAGTTTGCCTGATAGATATGCGGTACACAACACCAATTATTGGCGAGGGGTTTCTTATCTAGGCATTGGACCATCTGCTCACGGTTATGATGGTTACAACCGATATATAAATATTGCCAACAACGCACTTTATTTGGCGCAGATGAGAGAAGGGAAATTGCCTGAAAGCGTGGAAGAATTAAGTGAATTTGATAATTTTAACGAGTACATTATGACTTCACTACGCACCATGTGGGGCATAGATTTAGCATTTGTTAAGACTAAATTTTCAACTAAAATCTTCAATCAATTGATGCAAGAAGTTAGCCAATTTGTAGCAAAAGAACAAATTGAATTGACAGACAAAAACATCATTTTGACTGAAAAAGGTAAGCTTTTTGCAGATGATATTGCAGCCTCTTTGTTTGTTGTGGATAAAAAATAGAGATTTTTAAAAATCAAATAAATGTTTTTCGGCGTGATACGAAGAACGCACCAATGGGCCACTCTCTACATATTTCAATCCTTTGGCTAATCCTATTTCTTTATACTTCGCAAATTGGTCTGGGTGTATCCATTCCACTACAGGATGATGGTTTTTGGTTGGTTGTAAATATTGTCCTAGGGTTAAAATATGAACGCCATTGGCTACCAAATCATCCATAGCTTCTATGATGTCTTCTTCGGTTTCGCCCAAACCAAGCATAATGCCTGTTTTTGTTCTTAAACCAAAGTCCGAAATCTGTTTTAAACATTCCAAACTTCTGTCATACTTAGCTTGAATACGCACTTGTTTGGTTAGTCTTTTTACAGTTTCCACATTGTGAGAAACCACCTCAGGTCTTTCAGCCAACACACGGTGTAAATTATCCCATTGACCTTTAAAATCTGGCAACAAAGTTTCCAAAGTTGTTTGAGGGCTTTCTCGTCTGATAGCCTGTAAAGTTTCAGCCCAAATAATTGAGCCACCATCTTTCAAATCATCTCTATCTACGGAAGTAATTACGCAATGTTTTACTTCCATTAGTTTCACTGAATTGGCTACTCTATTCGGTTCGTCGGTATCAACCGCTAAAGGGCGACCTGTAGCAACGGCACAAAACGAACAAGAACGGGTGCAAATATTGCCCAAAATCATAAATGTAGCTGTGCCTGCTCCCCAACATTCGCCCATATTTGGACAATTCCCACTTTCACAAATGGTGTGTAATTTGTGGTTATCTACTAAAGAACGTACATGTGCATATTCTTTTCCAACAGGAAGTTTTACGCGTAGCCAATCGGGTTTGCGTTTCACTTCAGTTTCGGTGCCAATTACAGGTAATGATATCATGCGGCAAAGTTAACAATACAAAATTTAATTTTGCACTCTTAAATGGGAATGTTTTATATACTTGCTTTTATTTTTTGCTAGATTTGATAAAAAATCGAATTAAACTAAAATATTAAAACAAAATAAATTATGGCAACTTCAAAAATTACTTACAAAGGACAATTAAGAACCAGTTCAATTCATTTGGCTTCAGGCAATGAAATTATTACCGATGCGCCTATTGATAATCATGGGAAAGGAGAAGCGTTTTCTCCTACGGATTTATTGGCTACTTCACTTGGAAACTGTATGTTGACAATTATGGGAATAGCAGCGAACACACAAGGCTTTTCTATCGATGGAGCTACGGTAGAAGTGACTAAAATTATGGCAGAAAACCCTCGTAGAGTAGGTGAAATTGTGTTGAATTTTGAATTTCCTGCAAACAATTATACAGACAAGGACAAAAAAGTATTGAGTGTTTCGGCAAATACGTGCCCTGTGATTTATAGTTTACATCCTGAGATTAAGAAAACAATAGATTTTAAGTTTTTGTAAAACTTAAATAATTTTTGCTGCAATTTCCTCAGCATCAATATCACTGTGGGTTGCAGTGAAAATACATTCTCCGTTTTTAATCAATAAAACTTGTGGAGATTGGTGTGTTATAGAAAATAAAGTAGCAATTTGATTAGAAATCTCTCTAAAATTAAGTAAATCTAAGTAATAAATAGCTGTTTTTTCGGGAATAGCATCGCTGTACAATTCGAATTGTTTTTTAGCCATTAAGCTAACAGAACAGCGGGTGCTGTGCTTAAAAATAAGGCTATAATCACTCGATTTTTTAATTTCTTCGAGTTGATTATCGGTTTGAAGGGCGATCCAGTTGGTCATTTGATTAGGCTCTTCTTCTTCTTCCTTCAGGATATGAACCGAATGCAGGGCATAACTTTGAAGTGCAAGATTCGAGAATTAGAATACTGCAAAATAAAAGCAATAAAAGGAATGCTGTTTTTTTCATAGGTTTAATTTTTAACAAAAATAGTAAAACAAAACTACAATTAAATAATTGAATTTAAGTAAATCATTTTCAAAGCAGTTATAGCGGCTTCATCACCTTTATTTCCGTGTTTTCCACCTGCTCTGTCTATTGCTTGTTGTTCGGTATTTGGTGTTAAAACGCCAAATACAACGGGTTTTTTGTGGTTGGTACTAATTTGTGTAAGTCCATTCGCTACCGCATTACAAATAAAATCGAAGTGTTTGGTTTCACCTTGTATTACGCAACCTAAGCAAATTACAGCATCTAATTCTGTTTTTTTAGTTAACAACATTTCGGCTGCGGTGGTTAGTTCGTAACTGCCTGGTACAGTGTAGTTGAAAATATTTTTTTCTTTTACACCGTTTGCTACTAATGAATTAAAAGCTCCTTGGTAAAGTTTGTCCGTTATTTTTGCATTCCATTCCGACACGACAATGGCAACTTTATATTTCTTCCCATTTGGGATGGTCGTGTTAGAAAAATCAGATAAGTTTTTTAGTTTGCTTGACATTTTTTTAAGCTTAATTGTAATTTGCTTTAAACAAAATAAGACTCTTGGAGAGTCTTATTTTGTTGTGTTTTTTGTCTTATTTTACTTGTGCATGTGCACGTTCTAAGTAAGTATCAATCATTGATGCCTCAGCACTTTGAGGGTATTCTGATTTGATTTTTTCGTAAGTTTCTTCCGCAGATTTAAAATCTTTTAGGTTTTCATAAACCAAACCTAATTTTTTTAAGAAAATTGGTGAGGTAGATTTATTATTTGCTTTTTCAGCGGCTTTTTTATAAAAAGTAACTGCTTTTTCTAAATCTTTCAATTCTACATAAGCATCACCTAGCAAGCACAATGCAAGCGGATCGGCAATTACACTACCTGTAGCGCTATATTTACTTAATGCGTCAACTGCTTTTTGATATTCGCCTTTGCGAAGGTAGATGCCACCTAAATACAAGTTAGCTAAGTTAGCTGATTTTGTATTGGCATATTCGTCAGCAATTTGAGCTAATCCTAAATTACCATTTTTGCCGTTAATAGCAACATTCGATAAGGAGTCGATGCCAATTATTTGTTCTGCTTTGAATAATTTTGAAGCAGCTTCTTCGTTTCTGCTTTTTAAATAAAAAGTGTATAAAACATATAAAAGGACAAGTACTATTGCAGCACCACCTATAAATAGTAAACTTTTCGTGTTCTCTTGTAAAAAACTACCTTTTTTTACGGGCTCGTTTATTTCTTTTTCTGTGTTTGACATTTGGATTGAAAATTTTTATTGCGAAAGTACAAATTTAATCTAAAAATGCAACCAATTTTCATGGTTAAAAAAAATATTAGGCGTTAATCGTTAAAAAATAGGTAAATTGCGCTATATTTTTATGTGGTTAAAAGACATTTCCCTTCTCAATTTTAAAAATTATGCAGAGGCTAATCTGCATTTTTCGCCTACAGTTAATGCCTTTTGGGGCAACAATGGCGCAGGCAAAACTAATTTATTAGATGCCATTCATTATTTGTGTTTATGTAAAAGTTATTTTAATCCTATTGATAGTCAGCAAATCAAAAACGATCAAGATTTATTTTTAATTCAAGGTCATTTTGAACGAGATGAACGTGAGGAGAAAATAACTTGCGGACTTAAGCGTAATCAAAAAAAGCAATTCAAACGCAATAAAAAGGACTATGATAAATTAGCCGATCACATTGGTTTGTTCCCTTTGGTGATGATTTCTCCTTATGACTCGAATTTGATTTTGGATGGGAGTGAAGAGCGAAGAAAGTTTATTGACAATGTGATTTCTCAAACGGATGCACATTATTTAGAAGAATTGATAGCTTATAATAAGCATTTGCTCAATCGCAACTCGTTGTTAAAACAAGCAGCAATTCACCGTCGTTTGGATGAGGATTTATTGCAAATTTTCAACGAAAGATTGGTTTTTTCAGGTGCACTGATTTTTGAAAAAAGAAAAAAGTTTATGGATGCTTTTTTACCTTATTTTTATAATCATTATAAATATTTGACTAACGATTGTGAACAGGTAAATTTAACCTATCAATCGCAATTAGAAGACAATCATTTCGAGACCTTATTAGTGCAATCTTTACCTAAAGATAAAGCTTTGGAACGAACAACTGTTGGCATACATAAGGATGAACTGATGTTTTCGATTAACGAAATGTCGCTTAAAAAGAATGGTTCGCAAGGGCAACAAAAGTCTTTTTTAATTGCATTGAAATTGGCGCAATATTCTTATTTAAAAGGCTTTAAAAGTAAAAATCCGTTGCTTTTGTTGGATGATATTTTTGATAAATTGGACGATAATCGAATACAAAAATTAATGCAGATGGTATCGGCAAAAGATTTCGGTCAGATTTTTATTACTGATACAAATAAAAATAGAGTAGAAGCAATATTTAATCAAATTAATGTTGAAATTGCAACTTTTGAAGTAAATAACGGAGCTGTAAAAAATGCGTAAACCCAATGATGTAACCCTAAAGCAAGCGATAGAAAAAATGCTATCGGTATATAAATTGAAGGGCAAATACGATGAAACAGGAATTGTGAATTTATGGCCTGAGGTAATGGGAACTGCGGTTGCCAACCGTACCCAGCAAATCTATGTTCATCAAAAAAAGCTGTTCGTTCGTGTAGAATCCTCGGTTATCAAAAATGATTTATTAATTATCAGGGATGCGATTATTCAAAAACTGAACGATAAAGTGGGCGCTAAAGTAATTCAAGAAATTGTTTTTTTGTAAGTTTTCGTTTTTCATGTCTTTAAATTCATAGGTTGATTAAGTGTAAATTTATACTTTCAAAATAATTTCTATATTTGAAAAAATCACTTAATCTTTTATCATTATGAAAAAACAATTTTTTACGATTGCAGCATTGTTTTTTGCTTCCGTTGCTACTTGGGCGCAAAACACTTATCAGTACAAAACTGCTAATTCGGCGGGTTACGAATATAAATACGTAACAAATGATCCTTCCAATACCCGTATTTATACGTTGAAAAACGGGTTGACGGTAATTTTATCGCCAAATGCGAAAGAACCAAGCATTCAATACCGTATGTCGGTGAGGGCAGGAAGCAACACCGACCCAAGAACACACACTGGTTTGGCGCATTATTTAGAACATCTTTTGTTTAAAGGAACAGATAAATATGGTTCGGCAGATTGGGCAAAAGAGCAACCTCTTTTAGCTAAAATCGATGCTTTGTATGAAAAATACAACCAAACTACAGACAGCGCAGCTAGAAAAGAAATTTACAAAGAGATAGACAAAACTTCGGGCGAAGCCAGTAATTATTCAATCGCAGGTGAGTATGATAAAATGATTAGTGCGATGGGCGGAAATTCAACCAATGCGCATACTTGGTATGAAGAAACGGTTTATAACGATGGTTTCCCTTCAAACTCTGTAGATAAGTTTTTAGCCTTACAAGCGGAGCGTTTTCGTAATCCAATTTTTCGTATTTTTCATACAGAGTTAGAGGCTGTGTATGAAGAAAAAAACAGAAGTTTGGATAGTGATGGAAATAAAATGGATGAAGCAATGATGGCTTTGTTGTTTCCTACGCACAATTACGGTCAACAAACTACTATTGGAACGATAGAACACTTGAAAAATCCATCTTTGGTAGAAATTAGAAATTATTACAATAAATATTATGTGCCTAATAATATGGCAGCCATTTTTACGGGCGATTTTAACCCTGATGAAATGATTGCTAAGGTAGATAAAGCCTTTGCTTACATGGTTCCAAAAGATTTAGAATTGTATAATCCAGCTCCTGAAAAACCCTTAACAAGTATTCAAAAAGTTGATATTTATGGACCAAGTGCAGAAATGGTTGAATTGTATTACAGAGGGTTTTCAGAAAATAGCAAAGAAAGTATGTTGTTAAATTTAGCGAAAAAAGTTTTAAGCAATGGAAAAGCAGGTCTTTTGGATATTAATTTGAATAAACAACAAAAAACACTTAAAGCAAGTGCAGGATATCAACAAATGAAAGACTATGGAGTTTTTTCGATTAGCACGCAACCTCGTCAAGGACAAAGTTTAGAAGAGGCAACTCAGTTGTTAATTGCACAAGTAGATTCGCTGAAACAAGGAAAATTTGACGATAAATTATTGAAAGCTATTGTTGCAAATAATAAATTGGATTTTTTACAAGCTTTTGATAGCAACGATAGTAGAGCAGAAATTTTATCAACCGAGTTTATTTTAAATAGAGCTACCAAATGGGATCAATCATTGGGTGAAAATGAAGCTTCGGCTAAAGTGACCAAGGCAGAATTGGTTGCTTTTGCGAATGCGTTTTTTAAAGATAATTATGTAATTGGTTTCAAACATAAAGGCGTAGATAAGAATACCATTAAAGTTGATAAACCTCAAATTACACCTATCAATCCAAATGCAGGATTGATTTCGTCCTTTGCTAAAAACAACATAGAGACACCTGTAAATTCAATTGAACCAAAATTTTTGGATTATAAAAAAGACATTATCTCTGGGAAAGCAGGTATAGCAGATGTTTTGACGATTAAAAATACTGAAAATAGCATTTTTAGAATGACTTATCGTTTTAATGTAGGTGTAAATCACAACAAATTAATGCCTTACGCATCGGCATATTTAGCATATTTAGCAACAGACAAATATTCGGCAGAGGAAATTAGTAAACAATTTTACAACATTGCTTGTACCTATAACTTGAGCATTGGAGCTGAACAAAGCTTTTTGTCGATTTCAGGGTTGCAAGAAAATTTTGACGAAGCAGTACGTTTAGTAGAACATGTTTTTGCTAATGTAAAACCCAATGCACAAGCTTTAGAAAGTTTGAAAGGTACAATTTTTAAAAGCAGAGAAAATGCAAAATTAAACAAGGGTTCGATTATGAACGGATTGACAAATTATGCGCAATATGGTTCAAAAAACCCATTCAACAATGTTTTGTCGAACGAAGAAGTTAAAAATTTGAAAGCCGAAGATTTGATTTCAATTATTAATTCATTAGGAAAAAAAGAGCATTCGATAACCTATTACGGACCAAAAAACTTGAAAGTTTTCACAGCGGATCTTAAAAAACAACATAACCTGCCAAAGCAATTTGAGGTTTTAGCACCTGCTTTTAAATATACTTATGCAAAGCAAGACGAAAATCAAGTTTATTTTGCGAACTATGAGATGGTTCAATCTGAAATTCGTTGGTTTAGAAATGCAGGATTGTTTAATCCAACTTCAACAGCGAAAGTAAGTTTATTCAATAATTACTTTGGCGGAGGAATGGGTTCCGTAGTTTTTCAAACCATTCGTGAATCGAAAGCCTTGGCTTATTCAACTTTTGCGGTTTATCAAGCGCCAGATAAAACAGATAAACAATACGCTATGATTGCTTATGTAGGTAGTCAGTCGGATAAAATGGTAGATGCTTTAAATGGAATGAATGAATTGTTGAACGATTTACCTCGTAATGAGAAATCTTTTGAGGGTTCAAAAGATAACGAGCTAAACGTAATGAAAACTGAAAGAATTACGAAAGATGGAATTTTTGCGGCTTACTTTGCGGATAAAAAACTTGGTTTTGATACCGATTCAAGAGCAGCTAAGTTTGAAGGTTTAAAAGCACTTAAATTTGATGATATTAAACTTTTTCACAACGAAAATATCGCCAAAAAACCATACACTTATTGCATTGTTGCTTCGGATAAAAGAGTAAAGCAAGAAGATATGGCTAAATATGGAAAAGTAAATACTTTGACATTGGAGCAAATATTTGGATATTAAGTTTTATTTTCGAGAGATAAAAAAATGAACTGTCCCCAAAAGCTAAATGCTATTGGGGACAGTTTTAATATTTGTCTAGTGTATGAAAGATAGAATTTGTTTTGTTGTCAAACAAAACCTTTAGTTATTTTTCATCAAGCGCAGAATTTTTTTAAAAATTTCGGTGTTTTGATAAATACCTATAAATTCATTTGCATGTGGGCCGTAGGCATACACAGGAACAGGTATGCTTGGTAGTGTCTTAAAAAGAGTGTGAATATTTAGTATTATTGTGGATGTTTTTTTAATAAGTATTCGGTATTATTGGTCATTGTAAAACGACACTAAAAGACAAAATGAAAATAGGCTTAGTTAGACTTTTAAAGTAAATTGCCGATTTCCAAACAAATCATTACTCTCAAAATCGGATGCGAGGAATTGGTTCGAGGGGTATGATAAGACGGAAAATTTACAATACAAAGAAGTTGATTTACACAACACAGAATAAAAAAATGTTATTAGAGTACAATGAACGGATATACTTATTGTCAGTCATTGGTTTGTAATGCGAGTGATAAGACAAGCTCGTATTAAAAGTGGGTTTATAGGAGATAATTTCAAGTCCAATGAATATGGGACACGAAAGTGCTGTAAAATAAACAAAGAACCGTTAACACAGTATTAATAAAAAATGGAGGAATGAAAATATTGGATTAACATAGAAAATTTAACCATCTAAACAATAAACTTAAAACTTTAAAAAATGAAAACTAGCAGTTCTAAAATTAAAAAATTGATGATTGCAATCATTGCAATAACGACTATTTCAGCTTGTAGAAAAGATGACGACACCACAACAACTCCAACTAAAACAAACGTAACAGTTCCTGCTGTTTATTCTAAAATTTATGGTGCATCAAGCATTACAAGTGATGGAACTTACATCACCATAAAAACCAGTGGAACACCAGATCATAAAAGTCCGTATTACCCAACAACAAATGCTTTATACGAAGCATATAGCGGCACAACTTTTGGAGGGGGAACTTTTACGAAAAACCCAAATAAAATTGCAACGCAAAATTTCACTTTTAAAATACCTGTTAATCCAACTGTTGCAACAAATCATTCAGCTACCCCACTTGGAGCGATAGGGGTAGCACTTAATGGAGTGGCTTTATACAATCAGTATGCAGGTCCGAATAATCAAGTTTTAACTTCTGAAATTAACAGTTTTGATAAATATTATGGACACCCAACTGCAATAAGTCAATACCATTATCACGTTGAGCCCTTGTATCTAACGACAGTAAAATCCACAAAATCAGGATTAATGGGCTTTTTATTAGATGGATTTCCTGTTTATGGTCCCCAAGAAGAAAACGGAACGACTGTAACGAGCAGTTCATTAGATGTGTATCACGGACATACTCACGCAACTGTTGATTTTCCAAATGGAATTTATCATTATCATTTTACGGCAGATGCACCTTATTTGAACGGCAACGGATATTACGGAACACCAGGAACGGTAACACAATAATGAAAATATTTTGCTTTTTAACGTTGCTTCTTTTTGCAGTTAGTTGTTCAAAAACGAAACAAAAAGAAGCAGAGTTTTCAACTACTGATATTCCAAAAATTTACACCCTAAAATCTTCAAAAGAGATTTCCAATAGGAATGATACTATTTATCTCAATACCAAAAAATATTCTGGTTTTTTGTATGAATTGTATCTAAACAAAAAAGACACCATTTTTATTTCAAGCTATATCAATGGTTTGCAAAATGGAATTGAAAAAAAATGGTTCCCAAATGGACAAAAAATGGAAACTAGGAATTTTAAAAATGGACAAAAAAATGGAAAACAAACTGCATTTTGGGAAAATGGAAACAAAAAATTTGAATTTATTGCCAAAAATGATGTTTATGAAGGCGAAATGAAAGAATGGAATATTGAAGGGAAATTAATTCATTTAGCCAATTATAAAAATGGACAGGAAAACGGAATACAAAAATTGTGGTATGATAATGGAAAAATAAGAGCCAATTATGTTTTAATTGACGGCAAAAGATATGGTTTATTAGGAACAAAAAATTGTAAAAATGTATCGGATAGTATTTTTAGTAGTAAGTAGTCTATTACTTTGGGGCTGTAAAGAACAAAATAATAAAAAAATAGCATTGCCCTATTACAATGAGCCTACTTTTACACCAATTTTTGAAAAAAATGAGAATTTGATTGATAAAAATATAACGCATAAGATTAGTGATTTTTCATTTTTAAATCAAGATAGTGTACTCATATCTCAAAAAGAAATAGAGGGCAAAATACATGTTGCTAGTTTTATATTTACAAGTTGCGGCAGCATTTGTCCAACAATGACGAGTAATCTAAAAACAGTAAGTGACAAGTTTGAAAAGAACACCGATATAGTATTATTATCATATTCCGTTACTCCTTGGATAGATAAACCAAATGTGCTGAAAAAATTTAAAAATAAATATGAAATAAGTAATAAAAATTGGCATTTTCTTACAGGAAGTAAAGCCGACATTTATAGACTTGCCCGACAATCGTATTTCGCAGAAGAAGATATTGGATTTACCAAAGACAGCACCGAATTTTTACATACTGAACATATTATATTGGTTGACAAAACAAAGCGAATAAGAGGGGTGTACAACGGAACATTATCACTTGAAATGCAAAATCTCATTACCGATATAGAAACATTAACAGAAGAAGAAAAGTAATACTTCCACTAATAGCGGCTTGGTAAAAGGCAGGTTCCTTGCTAAATTGAACATTTGTATTCGATTTAAAGTAAGCGCTTTTAAATCAGTCAAATCCATAAGCGTTGAAACGTCAGGTTGTGATTTTATAACGACACCCCAATATAAAGAACTATCTAACGCAAATTTTCCGCAGGGATGTGTTAAAATAAATCAAACGGTTTGTGACCGATAGATAATTATCTATAAAAAATAGCCTATCGACATTTGTAATGTCCAAAAAGTTGATGAATAACGCTTCAAACCTTTCTATTAGATAAATTCAACAAGTGTTGTCAACTAATTTTATTTTTTAGCTATCTGTCAACAAATGATTACCTTTGCCACTTATGGCGAAATCATTCGAAGACTTTAAGTTAAATAGGCAATTGCTAAATGCCGTAGCCGAAGCGGGTTATCAAGAGGCTACACCGATACAAGAAAAAGCAATTGCGCCTATTTTGTCGGGACAAGATATTTTTGGCATTGCCCAAACAGGAACAGGTAAAACCGCCGCTTTTGTTTTACCTATTTTGATGCAATTGAAATATGCGCAAGGCGATTCGCCCAGAGCATTGATACTTTCGCCTACTCGTGAATTGGCCATGCAAATTGCTGAACAAGTTAAAGTATTTTCTACCTACACCGATTTGCGTTCTGTAGTGGTTTATGGGGGTATTGGTCCTAAAACACAAAAAGAAGAAATTGCCAAAGGAGCAGATATTATCATTGGTACACCAGGAAGGTTTTTAGATTTATATCTTTCTGGAGATTTGAATGTGAGAAGCCTAAAGTTTTTAGTGCTAGACGAGGCCGACAAAATGATGGATATGGGATTTATTGGTACCATTCATCGGATATTGGAAATCGTACCTCGCAAAAGACAAAACCTTTTGTTTTCAGCTACAATGAGTGATTTAGTTCAGAAAATAGCAGGTGATTTTTTGAAAAATCCTACTGTAATTGAGGTAGCTCCGCAAGCCACAACGGCAAAAGCAGTTACCCAAGTTTTGTATAAAGTGCCCAATTTCAAAACCAAAATTAATTTATTGCAGCATTTGCTCAAAGATGATGAGGCTTTTAAGCGTCTGATTATCTTTTGTAAAACCAAAACTGTTGCCGACAATATTTTTAGTTTCATTGAGCGTCGTTTTGGCGCTGAAGTGGTGCGTGTGATTCATGCAAACAAAGGTCAAAACACAAGAATTAACTCTATCAACGATTTTAAAGAAGGGAATATCCGAGTGTTGGTAGCCACCGATGTAGCCTCAAGAGGAATTGATGTGACGGAGGTCAGCCACGTAATTAATTTCGATGTACCGATTATTATCGAAGACTATGTGCACCGAATTGGAAGAACAGGACGAGCCTTTGCCAAAGGCGATGCGCTCACTTTCTGCACAGATGCAGAGTATTATTATATTAAAAAAATCGAAAAATTAATTCGAGAAACTATTCCAGCGGTTTCAATTCCTAAAGAAGTTTTTATCGAAGAAACGCCCTATCAAGAGCAACAAGATATGGCTCGTGAAATTGATATGCAAAAACGCAAGGAAAATCCAGATTTTAAAGGTGCTTTTCACGAAAAGAAAAATGCTAAAAAAATCGAACAATCGGAACGTGAAAAAGCGAGAGCTAAAATGAATAAAAAGTCGTTTAAAAAAGGTAAGCGATTTGATAAGAAAAAATAAATGAAAGTTAAAATTACACCTTTAAATATTGTTTCGGCATTAGCCATTACTTTGGCTATTTATTTACTTTATTTTGCCGATAAAAGCTCAATTCAATCGATTGAACAACCCAAAAATCTAATTGTTATTCTTTGCTTTGCAGGCGTGGTGGTTAGTTTTATTGTGGACCAAATGTTTCGCAGAATGATTCAATCGTTGAAAAAAATATGGATGATTGAGATTATGCTAATCGCCTTAACCATTCTCTTTACCCTAATATTACGTTTTATATTCAAATAAATTTCACATTAAAAGCAATGAAAACAGCAGAAATAAAAGTTACCGTTGAATTAGATAACAACAACATACCTGAAAATATTTTATGGGAAAGCACAGATGCTGAAAACAAAGAACAAGTGCCTGTAAAAAGTATGATGCTTGCCTTTTGGGATCACAATTACAAAAACTCTTTGCGTATCGATTTGTGGACTAAAGATATGCCTGTGGATGAAATGAAAAGATTTTTTTATGAAACCCTACAAACCATGGGCGATAGCTTTTTGAAAGCCACAGGAGAAGAAAATATTGTAGAGGATTTGAGAGATTATTGTGCGCATTTTGCGGATAAAATGGGCATCGACCCAAGAAAATAACTAATGAATAGCACCCAAAGTTTTGTGATGACGTTTGCGTTTGTGAAAACTTTGGGTCAAATTTTTATCTCCGCTAATGATGCTGATGTTGCCATCTACTTCTAACATCGCCAATTTTATATCTTTATAAAATTCTACTCCGTGTTCACGCATTGCCTCTTTAATTTCATCGTCTGTAATACTTAAATCACTTAATTTTTTGAAATTTAATTTTCCATTATAGATTAAAATTTCTGGTTGAGAGGTTATAAAGTGCCTGATTTTTTCACTTTTAAACATGATTTTTTTGAGCAAGTAATTTAGTATAAATAAAACAGAGGCAGCTATCAAACCGCTTAGTAAACTAGTATTTTCACCTACCATTGCATTCTGTACAGCGTTGCTGATGAGTAAAACAAGTACAATGTCGGTTGTGTTGAGTTGTGAAAGTTCTTTTTTGCCCGTTAATTTAATTGCAATTAGCATAAAAAAATATACTGCCAAACTACGAAGAATAACATCTAAATAAGGATTCATCTTGGTTAGAATTTAAGTAGGGTTTGTCCTCTTGGGTTGATTTCTTTTTCATGGTTGATTAACCATTCTTTTCGCCAAATTTCGCCTGCATAGCCAACTAAATTTCCATTGCTACCAATCACCCGATGACAAGGTATGGCAATAGCAACTTTATTTTTGCCATTTGCAGCGGCCATTGCTCGTATAGCGAGAGGGTTATGTACAGAAAACTGTGCGTAAGAAATGGTTTCTCCATAAGGGATTTCTAAAAGAGATTGCCACACTTTTTGCTGAAAATCGGTTCCACTTTGTTGAATTGGAAAAGTGAAATTTTGCAACGCTCCTTCAAAATATTTACGTAATTCTTTTGCAGCTAAAACGCTAATTTCATTCTCATTAGCCTTAATTTTTGGGGTAAAAGATATTTCTGTAATAAAATTAGCATTTGCAAGAATACTAATTTCTCCTATCGGGCTTTTTACGATGCTACAAAAAATAGATTCCATAATTTTACAATAATACAATAATTAATGCTAAAAAAATTAACAATAAAGCTAACTTTGCGCTCTATGCCCTTGATTCATCAAATCAAATATTTAATTAAAAAGGAAATGCTTTTAGAATGGCGTTCCAAATACGCCTTAAATGGAATATTACTATACGTAGTATCGACTGTTTTTGTGTGTTTGTTGTCTTTTATTAGCATTAAACCTATAACTTGGAACGCACTTTTTTGGATTATTATGTTGTTTTCGGCAATCAATGCAGTTTCTAAAAGTTTTTTACAAGAAAGCAAAGCGAGGCAGTTGTATGTTTATACTTTAGCAAGTCCTTTTGCGTTAATGGTAGCTAAAATTTTATATAACACCTTTTTAATGTTGCTTTTAACGATAATTGCACTTGTTTTTTATAGCTTAGTTTTTGGTTTTCCTCCGCAAGATAAGGGCTTGTTTTTTGTCTCTACTATTTTAGGGAGCATTAGTTTTTCCACTATTTTTACGATGGTTTCGGCGATAGCTAGCAAAGCTGGAAATGGAGGGATGTTGATGGCTATTTTGAGTTTTCCTTTAATTATTCCCGTTCTTATTTTGCTCATAAAATTATCAAAAAATGCATTGGATGGTTTAGATCGCTCGGCTAGTTTAGATGAAATTGGAAATCTTTTGGTTGTAAATATTTTAGCAATTGTGGTATCTTTAGTGTTGTTTCCTTACCTTTATCGGGATTAAAAAAATAGAATTATGTATAAATATTGGTGGAAAATTGTAGCCTGTGTATTGGTTTTTTATTCGTCTGTAGCGGGTTTTTTGATGGAAGTGCCTGTCTTACCAATTTTAAATGAAACGATAAGAAATTTGTATTTTCATGTACCTATGTGGTTTGTGATGGTGGTGCTTTTCAGTATTTCGGTTTTTTATAGTGTTAAATATTTAGCCACCAACAAACAAGATTACGACACAAGGGCGGTTGAAAGCGTAAATGTAGGCTTGCTTTTTAGTATTTTAGGCTTAGTTACAGGGGCAATTTGGGCGAGATTTACTTGGGGACAGTTTTGGAGTTTCGACGCCAAACAAACTTTTGCAGCCATCGCTATTTTATTATATTTTGCATACATCACTCTTCGCAATGCGATAGATGAGGAACAAAAAAGAGCTAAAATTGCAGCAGTTTACAATATTTTCGCTTTCCCTATGATGGTGGTTTTGTTGTTTGTTTTGCCACGAATGCAAGATTCATTACATCCAGGAAATGGAGGCAATCCAGGTTTTAATGCCTACGATTTAGATAGCCGAATGAGAATGGTGTTTTATCCAGCGTGTATAGGTTGGGTAATGATAGGTTATTGGATTTATACCTTACGCTATCGATTAAATATAATTAAAAATCATAATTAGAAGTCATGAAAAAAGTATTCCTTTTTATTTTATTGCAGTTGTTTTGTGTGCAATTATTTGCTCAAAATAACCTACCAGAAATGGCAACAGATTTGCGTAGTTCGGGAAAAATATATGTTGTAGTGGTTTGTGTAGCGGTCATTTTACTTGGAATTATCGCATTCTTATTCTCAATAGATAGAAGATTGAGCAATGTGGAAAAAAAACAAAAAGTGGGATAAGGTTTAATTATTGCATTTAAAACCATTTTTTCGTTTGTGTTACAAATACACTAAGTGAAATTAAATTTGTATAAATCAGTTTTTTTTAGCCAATTTTGCGCAAAATTAGAAATTAATAAAAAATAGTATGGCACAATCAAATAACAATAGTTTCTTTGCAGACGTTTGTAATAATTTTGACAACGCAGCAAAACACACTTCGCATCCAGAAGGTTTGTTAGCACAAATTAAAGCTTGTAATAGCGTTTACCGCTTTCAGTTCCCTATCCGTCGTGGAAATAGTTTTGAAGTAATTGACGCATGGCGTGTAGAACACTCGCATCACATGAGTCCTACCAAAGGTGGTATTCGTTACAGCGACATGGTGAATGAAGATGAGGTAATGGCTTTAGCGGCTTTAATGACTTATAAATGTGCGATTGTAAACGTTCCATTTGGTGGTGCTAAAGGTGGTATTTGTATCAATCCAAAAAACTACACGGTAGCTGAATTGGAAACCATTACAAGAAGATACACTACTGAATTAATCAAAAAGAATTTTATTGGTCCTGGTATTGACGTTCCTGCTCCTGATTACGGATCGGGTGAGCGTGAAATGAGTTGGATTGCAGATACTTATATGACCATGAATCCAGGTTCTTTGGATGCTTTAGGTTGTGTAACGGGTAAACCAATTGCTTTACACGGTATTCGTGGACGTAAAGAGGCTACAGGTCGTGGTGTTGCTTACGCAGTAAGAGAATGTGTAAATATTGTTGAAGATATGACTAGAATCGGCTTGAAAGCTGGTTTAGGAGATAAAAAAGTAATTGTTCAAGGTTTAGGTAACGTAGGTTATCACTCTGCTAAATATTTAACTGAATTTGGCGCTACGGTGGTTGGTTTATGTGAATATGAAGGTGCAATTTATAACGAAAACGGTTTAGATGTAGCTGAAGTTTTCGCACACAGAACAGCAACGGGTTCGATTTTAGGATTTCCAGGGGCTAAAGAATTTAAAAATTCAAAAGAAGGATTAGAACAACCATGTGATATTTTAGTTCCTGCGGCTTTAGAAAATCAAATTACGGTAGAAAATATCCGTAACATAAAAGCTAAAATTATAGCTGAAGGAGCAAATGGTCCATGTACGCCAGAAGCAGAAGCAATTTTCACTGAAATGGGTGGTATCATCATCCCTGATATGTATTGTAATGCTGGTGGTGTAACCGTTTCTTACTTCGAGTGGTTGAAAAACCTTTCTCACGTAGCATTTGGACGTATGGAAAACCGTTACTCGGCTAACTCAAACGAGAATTTAATTACCACATTAGAAAATTTAACAGGCAAGTCTGTTTCTGCTCAACAACGTTCAATGTTGGTGAAAGGAGCTTCTGAGGTTGAATTGGTAAACTCAGGTTTGGAAGATACCATGATGAATTCTTATGTTGAAATCATCGAAACCATGAGAGCAAAACCAACAATTAAAACTTTAAGAACGGCTGCTTTTGTAAGCTCAATTGATAAAATCGCAGTTTCATACATGAATTTAGGTATTTGGCCATAATTTAGGTTTTGATTGCATTATATTTTAAGATTAACCCAAATAGTTGCAAACTATTTGGGTTTTTTTATGAGCTAATTTTTTACATAAATCTGTGAAAATCACAAAAATATTTTTCATAAAATTAGAGTACATTTGTAACTTAAATTATCTATTCTTTTATACAAAGTATTCGTCAAAAAAATGAGATTAGTTTCTGTGTTTTGTTTGTGCTTATTTTTTTACAGCTTACCTATTTGTGCACAATCCAATGCATTGAAACTGCAAAGTGATAGCAACGCTTTAAAAAATTTTTACTTTGCAGGTTTGCGGGATAAACTAACCGAAAACTATGAAAGCGCACATCAAAATTTCAAAAAAGCATTGGCTGTAGATACTAAAAATGATGCTGTTTTGTTTGAAATGGCTATTGTTAATTACGCTCAAAACCAACCATTAGACGCAGAAGTAAATCTTAAAACCGCTATTCAAAACAATTCAAATAATGTTTGGTATTATAGATTTTTGGCTGAAATTTATAAAAAACAAGATAGAATTAGTGATTTGCCCTCCGTATTTAATGATATTATACGCTTAGAACCTCAAAATCAAAATGTGTATCTAGATCGATGTAAAGCATGGCAATTGATGGGAGACGAAGAACAAGTGAAAAGAGGGTTTGAGGAAATTGAACAAAAATTTGGCAATTCTGAAGCGCTTCGAAATGCAAAAAATAGCGCTTTAGCGGACAATCAACTTGAAAAGTCAAACACTATCACCGACAATTCGTATCAATCTAATGAATTGAACAAGGTTTTAGCTTTGTGTGATCAACTGGTTAAACAAAATAAAGCAGAAGAAGCAATTGTCGCTTTGCAAAAAGCGAAACAATTAACTTCAAATAGCTATCCATTGGCAACTGCTTTGGCTAACTGTTATTTGAAAACACAAAAATGGGAACTCGCCATAGCGGAGTTGAAATTTGCTTTTCAACAATCGGCGATGTCAAATGAGGAAAAAGTAAGTTATTTATCGGTTTTGGGACATCAATTCCAACACCCAAATTTAGAGACACCAATTTTTGAGCTCTTGCAAATTGCTTTGGATATGGATTCAAAATCACCAGTTTTATTGGTTTTAGCGGGAGATTTTTATTTTCATGTTCATGATTTTCCAAAAGCATTACAATTTTATGAGGAAGCCTTAAAGCAAAATTATCAATCTGTAGCGATTTGGGAAAAAAGAATTTACGTCTGCTTGGCTTCTAAAGACAATAAACAAGCTATCAAAATTGCCGAAGAATCACTTACTTTCTATCCCAATCATGCCAATTTATATTATTTATATGCTTTGGCTCTGCACCACAACCATCAAAAGAATGAAGCATTGGAATATTTGAAAATGTGTAGAGATTTGATTGGAGATGATAAACAGATGGCAGCGAAATTATTTTTACTGCAAGCCGAAATGGCTATTGAAGACCATAAATTGGATCAAGCCACCGAATACTTTGAAAAGGCATTGGCTTTGGACGAACATAACACAGATATTTTGAATAGTTATGCTTACTACATTGCAATAAGTGATTTGAATATCAATCAGGCAGAAAAATTGATTCTCAAAGCTATTGATATTGACAGTGAAAGTGCCTCTTTTGCGGATACTTACGCTTTTATTTTGGTGAAAAAAGGAAACTATGTGTTGGCAAAAAAATGGATAGAAAAAGCTTTAGCAATACACGAAAACCTTTCCTATGTCGAACATTATGGAGATATTCTTTTTTTGAATGGGGAAACAGCTCAAGCTTTGGTGCAATGGAAAAAAGCAAATCAAGAGGGAAATAAATCGGAGAAATTAAATAGAAAAATTAATGAAGAGAAATATTTTAAATAGCACAGTTTTATTGTTGTCGCTAAGTTTACTTTTTGCATGTAGAACTAAAAAACAAGCGGTTTTGGCGCCACCAGCTAAAGTAGCTGTGGTGGATAGCTTGTTGGTGAAAAAGGAAGAAAATATACGTTTGTTGCAAAGTAAAAATTTAAAATTCAACACATTATCGCTTAAGGCAAAGGTAAATTTGAATATTGATAACCAAGAAAATAGGGTTACCATGAATGTCAAAATTGAAAGAGATAAGAAGATTTGGGTAAATGTGATTGCGTTGGGTATCGCCGAAATTGCTAGGGTTTTGATTACCCCTGACAGCGTTTTTGTACTCAACCGAACTGAAAGTGTTGCATTTAAAAAACCGTTCAGCTATTTGCATGGTTTTGTGAGTAAAAAAGTTGATTTCAAGATGTTGCAATCGGTGTTTGTAGCCAACACGATAGATGATTTTTTAACTTCAAACACGGATTTGAAAAACGAAATGGGGCTTTGGAACGTAAAAAATCAAGAAATGGATTTAGCCTGTCAAATCATTTTCAATACATTGTTAAAACCAAATGAGCTTTTTTTGAATGATGTAAAGGCAGCCCAATCATTAAAAATTTCATATCCAAAATATACCAATTTGAATAGTGATTTATTCCCTTCTGTGATGGAAGTGAAAACTGCGTTTGGAACAAAAAAAATAAACATAGATTTCGAGTTTTTTAAAATCGAACAAGATGTAGCCGTAGAATTTCCGTTTACAATTCCCAAAAGATTTAAAATAATAAGATAAAATTGTATATTTTTGACAGCAATGAAACGATATAAAATATTTTTGTGGATACTATTGGTATCATTTGCATTCACTGCGGTGGCGCAAGAAAGTAAAGAGCTGAAAAGAAAAAAAGAAGCACTACAACGAGACATTGAGCGTTTAGAAAAAGAAGCGGCTGTAGCTGCCAAAGGTAAAAAAATGACTTTGGCACAGATAAATGCTTTGAAGGCACAAATTAATATCCGTCAGCAAAAAATTGGCGTGATCAATTCTCAAGTAGCCAACTTGAGTGCGCACATCGCTCAAAACACACACAAGGTTGAAAATTTAAAAAGCCAATTGAGTGTTCTGAAAAAAGAATATGCCAACACTATTTTATTTGCGCAACGCAATCAAAATGCGTATAGTAAAATGATGTTTGTGTTTGGAGCTGAGGATTTTAATCAAGCATTTAAAAGAGTAAAGTATTTGCAACAATTTGGGCAATACCGAAAAAAACAAGCTGGTTATATTGAAGTTAAAAAATCAGATTTGAATACTGAAATTGTAATTTTAGATAAAAACAAAAAAGAGAAAAAGAATTTATTGAACGAGGAAGTTCAAGAAAAAGTAAAGCTAGACAAGAATAAAAAAGTACAAGTTGTGGCACTTAATCAATATAAAGCCACTGAAAAACAATATCAAAAAGATATTCAAAAACGAAGACAACAACAAGCCGCTATTGACAGAGAAATTAGAGCAGCCATCCGCAGAGAAATAGAAATTGCTCGTAGAAAAGCAGAGGCAGAGGAAAGAGAAGCTGAACGTTTTGCAAATGCAAAAGCAAAAGCCGAAAATAAACCTGCTCCAGCAGCAAAACCGAAAAAATCAAATACCAATTTCTTGAATGCCACTCCAGAAATGGAGAAACTATCGAACGCTTTTGAAGGTAACAAAGGTAGTTTGCCTTGGCCAGTACAACACGGACAAATAGCCGAAAGGTTTGGTAAGCACAAAGTAGATCAGGCGACAATAGACAATCAAGGAATTATTATCGAAACCCCAGAAAGTGAGAATGTGAGAGCGGTGTTTTCAGGTACTGTTGCAAGTGTGACCCTAATTACGGGTAGATACATGGTGCTTATTAAACATGGTGGTTACTTTACCATTTATCACAATTTAAAAACAGTAAGTGTTTCGGCAGGAACCAAAGTGGGGTTAAAGCAATCTATTGGAGAAGTAGGAAATACAGGAGAGACACCTTTGTTACAATTCCAAATTTGGAAAGCAAGCAATCCCGTTAATCCAGAACATTGGATTGCTAAATAAGTTTTTTAGTATTTTAAATATTATATTTGCACAAATATTTTTATAATGAGCACGATAACAGTTTTAGGTTTTTTAAACATGGGCGCAGGAGAGTTAATTCCAATTGTATTGTTAGTTCTTTTGTTGTTTGGAGGTAAGAAATTACCCGAATTAGCCAGAGGATTAGGAAAAGGAATTAGAGAATTTAAAGATGCCTCTGAAGGTGTGAAAAGAGAAATTCATAGAAATATCAATTCTTTAGATTTAGATGAAGAATTGAAAGCACAAGAGGAGCAAGAAAGAAAAGCAAAAGAAAATGTTTTTCACCCTACACAGCCTTTAGATAGTAAACCCATAGATAGTACCAACATATAAATAAAATATAAATAAGATGACACATTCAGCAATAATAGCAGGAATTTTTGGTTTAGGTGGTGGCGAATTAATCGCAATTGCATTACTTTTAGTGCTTTTGTTTGGCGGCAAAAAAATTCCAGAATTGATGAGAGGTTTGGGTAAAGGAATAAAAGAATTTAAAGACGGCAAAGACGGTGTGGACGAAAACAATAATCCAAACACAAACAAACCTGCTTAATTTTACAAACCTTCCTAAGCGTTTTTTAAAAAACGCATAATCTACTTAACATTGAAGAAATACAATTCTCTTATCGAAATACAAACTTTGCTACATTCAAAAGCATTGTTATTGCCTGATTTGTTGGATTATTATTTCGCTCAGATAGAAAAAAACAAAGATTTAAACGCTTTCAACGAAGTGTTTTTTGATTCTGCAAAAACGCAAGCAAAGCAAGTTCAAGAAAAAATAAACAAAGGCATAGCTGGAAAATTGGCAGGCTTAGTTATCGGCATTAAAGATAATATTTGCTATCAAGGACACCAGGTTTCGGCATCATCCAAAATGCTGGAAAACTTTGTTTCTCCCTATTCGGCTACTGTTGTTCAACGATTGTTGCAAGAAGATGCCATCATCATTGGCAGGTGCAACTGTGACGAATTTGCAATGGGCGGTTCAAACGAAACTTCTTTTTATGGAGCAGTAAAAAATGCAGCGAATCCCCAACGTGTTTCGGGTGGTTCTTCGGGTGGTTCGGCAGTTGCCGTACAAGCTGATATGTGTTTGGCGAGTTTAGGTACAGACACCGGCGGTTCGGTTCGTCAGCCTGCGGCTTTTTGCGGAGTAATCGGTCTTAAACCAAGCTACGGACGTATTTCTCGTTATGGCGTTATCGCTTATGCCTCTTCGTTCGACCAAGTAGGTACTTTTACTTCTTCTATTTCCGATGCGGCTTTGTTGTTAGAAGTATTGGCAGGCGCAGATGAATTTGACAGTACAGTAGCTAGTTTACCTGTTCAAAATTACACGCAAAACCTTCAAGATACATCGAAAAAGAAAATAGCGGTATTGAAAGAAACCATCGAAAATGAGGCTTTGGATGCAGAAATAAAATCTTCAATTTTACAAACAATAGAAAAATTAAAGGCACAAGGTCATACGGTTGACTATGTAGATTTTGATTTATTAGATTATCTAGTGCCTACTTATTATGTGTTAACTACTGCTGAGGCTTCGTCAAATTTATCTCGTTATGATGGTGTTCATTATGGACATAGAAATTTAGAAGCGAAAAACCTCAACGACTTATATAAAACCAGCAGGGCTGAAGGCTTTGGCGAGGAAGTAAAAAGACGAATTTTGGTCGGTACATTTGTGTTGAGTGCAGGCTATTACGATGCTTATTACCAAAAAGCGCAAAAGGTAAGGCGAATGATTAAAGACAAAATGGACTCCATTTTTCAAGAATATGATTTTGTGTTGAGCCCTGTGGCGCCAACGGTAGCTTTCCCGATAGGCGAACACGAAAAAGATCCTATTAAAAGTTATCTAGCAGATATTTATACCGTTTTAGCTAATTTAGCAGGCATCCCTGCTATTTCTTTGCCTATTGGAACGGATCATCAAAACTTACCTCTAGGCATTCAATTGATGGCAAACTCTTTTCAAGAACAAGCGCTGTTGGCTTTCGCCAAAAATATTTCCTGAAAGAAAGTTGATGCGAGTTAAAGTGTTCAATTAACTACTGAATCAGCATAGTTTATCGAGCTAATTTTAGTTTTCTTTTGCTGATATATTCCTTGAATTCAGTAAAATTCATACCTTTTGTTTCCTTTGCGATTTTTTCCTTTACTTCTCTAAAAAACTTTACTGTGTCGAATTCTTTTTCTTTTATTTCGGTTTTATTTTTCATAATTAATGATATCTTTTGGTGAACGAATGTCTAGTTGAATATGCCCGTTTTTAACGTTTATTGAATTATATCCTCGTATTCTAAATACATTTACGATATGTTTAAAGTTCCAACTTACTAAGTAGTCAACTTTGTTAATTGTAGCACAAGCTATATGCCTGCAATCGTCAATACTTGTTTCGCCAACTACTTTTTCTCGAATATACTCTTCTGCAAGTTGATTTATTTCTTCTGTAATTTCAATAAATTCTGTATGGTTTTTGTCAATATTTAAGAAATGGTCTTTTATTTTTTCAGGAGCATTTTCAAGTTCAAATTCGCATAAATCAGAGTAAACACATACTATTTCACCATTTTTAACCATTTCGAATAAGATTTCTGTTTCGTTTTGAAATTCAATGTCGTAAACTCCACCGAATACAGAGGTGTCAAAATACAATCTCGGTTTTTTCATTCAACAAATATATGAAAAAAAGTACTTTTCATTCTTACACAAAATAGATTTCAAATTATCTGTAGTGACGCTTCGCTTAACAAATTGATAAAGAGTGGTTTGTTTGATGTAGCTATAAAAAATGACCCACTTGCAGTTCTTATGGTATGCAGAGCGGGTACTGTTGCGAATATTTTATCTCTATCTTACACTGTCGCTCATAAGCTTACCACCAACCCTCAAATACACGCCGCCAACCTTCGTATATCCACCCAAAAAGGCATGCTTTGCGAGGGTTTATTTCTCAAAAGTACGATTTAATTTCAATTGCTGTTGACTTTCTCTCAAACGATTTCCTAGAAAAATATTCACAGCTAATTAGACTAAATGCTATATTTACGAAAAAAAAGTATAGACAATGGTATTAAGTAGATTTTGGCTCGTAATTTTTATTTCATCGATAGCGTTTGTGGTTTGGAGTTTGTTTTTTGGCAACACCTACACGGTTGATTTTTTGTTGAATGGCAAAAAAGACGAACCTATTTTAATTGCCGAGCAATACAAACATCAACTACCGGCTATGGTGCGTGATAGCATCGAAAGAGCGCCGAACCAAACGATGGTAATTAATTTTAATACCAACGACAAAGACACCACCTATGTTTTTAAGAATAAAACCGTACAAATTTACAGCGGCGTTCAAAAGTCGGATGGTTTGTTGGCTACTTGCAAAAACAGTTTAATTGAATTGGTATTACCATTAATTGCTTATTTAGCTTTTTTCTCAGGGATTATGCAATTGCTCATCACTTCGGGAGCTGCCGAAAAGTTAGCAAAAAAACTAAGTCCTATTTTTACCAAGATGTTCCCATCGGTACCTAAAAACCACGAGTCGATTTCATACATGACTTTGAATTTTGCTGCCAACTTCTTGGGTTTAGATTCGGCAGCCACTCCCTTTGGATTGAAAGCCATGCAAAGTTTACAAGAAATCAATCCCGATAAGGAAAAAGCCAGCGATGCACAAGTAATGTTTATGTGCTTGCATGCTTCGGGGCTAACGCTCATTCCTACGTCTATTATTGGCTACAGAGCCGCACAAAACGCCACCAATCCTGCCGATGTAATGTTACCTTGCATCATCACTTCTTTGATAGGCACTTTGGCAGCTTTTATCATTGTAGGTATCAAACAAAAAATAAACTTCAAAAGTGCGTCTTTGGTTATTGCCCTAATGACCATTGTGTCGGCTATTGGAGGCTTGTTGTTTTACATTAGCACTTTAGATTTGATTGGCAAAAATTATTTCACTTCCAACCTTTCGGGTTTAATGTTGATTGCCATTATTGGTTTTATTTTGGTTTTTTCGTTTGTGAAAGAAAAAGAATTTACTGCCAACGACACCACAATTTTTGATGCTTTTGTAACGGGTGCCAACACAGGCGTAAAAACAGGGGTTTCGATATTTCCTTATGTGATGGGTATGTTGGTCGCCATTTCGTTGTTTAGAAATAGTGGCTTATTTGAAATCATTAGCAAAGGTATTTCTTACGTATTTTCATTGGTGGGCGTGAGCAAACAAATCACCGATTCGTTGCCCGTAGCCTTGTTAAGACCTTTTAGTTCGGGTGGTTCAAGAGGGTTTATGATTGATTCGATGCGCACCTTTGGCCCTGATTCTTTTACAGGTAGGTTGACTTGTATTTTCCAAAGCAGTGCCGAAACAACTTTTTATGTCTTAGCGGTTTATTTTGGTTCGGTAAAGATTAAAAACACACGTTATTCGCTTAGCGTGATGCTTTGGGTAGATTTGATTTGCGTAATTACCGCTATTTTGGTAGCCAGTTGGTTTTTCTAAATCTTTAATTTGTAATTGGCTTTAACCCGTCCTTTTTTGAAATAAACTAATCCCAACCAAAACAAATCAATGGTGATGGTAACGGCAGGGTCTTTTTTTATCGCTTGCCAATCAGTTTTGCTGTTTTGCTCGCGATACATTCCCTTAAAAATAAGCAACGTGTTTTCGTTTGTATGTGATTTTATTTGCTCGAATAGCGATAAAACATTGTTTTTTACATCAATATAAGCCAAATCTATTTCTTTGTTGTCTTCAACTTGATGATGTATCAAAGCCTTTGCACAAGCCTTTTGAAAAATAGCTTGACTACAAAAATCACTTTCGTCGATAATTAAGATAGATTTGCCTTGGTGGCGACTTGCTAAGCGATACAAGAGCTTTGCCAAACGAAGTGAAAGTTTGGTTTTGATTTCTGAAAACGAATTAGGGTATTCAATTTCCGAGCTAAAATCATACACCACTTCATCCGCAAGTTGATATACAAAAGGCGAATGTGTACCGTGTCGGGTTTGCGCTGTCCAGCGATGCTGTAAAAAATCTATAATTAATTTCAACCTCATTTTGCAAACATAGACAAACACACTTATATTTGAGCCGTACTCATGAAAAAAACAGCCGAATTAAAAGCCTTATTAAAATTGCTGGATGATCCAGATCCAGATGTTTTTCAGCATGTGCGAGATAAGTTTTTGTCTTATGGAACTTCTGTGATTGATTTCTTGGAGAATGAATGGGCTTTGTCGTTGGATGTTTTGGCGCAACAAAGAATTGAGGATTTGGTGCATGCCATTCAATTTAATCTTATCAAAGAGGATTTGAATATTTGGTATCAAACAGGTGGGTTGAATTTGATGCAAGGCGCATTGATTATAAATCGTTATCAATATCCCGATATTGATGAGCAAAAAATAATCAATCAAATAGAGACTATTAAAACCGACATTTGGCTTTCCTTTAATTATGAGATGAGCGCCATCGAAAAGATAAACCTCATCAACTATGTTTTTTACAATCAATATGGTTTTAAAGGCAATATCGACAACCACATTGACCCTCAAAACTCTTTTATTAGTCAGGTATTAGAAAGTAAAAAAGGCAATCAAATTACATTGTCTATTTTGTACGCCACCATAGCTCAAAAACTTGATGTGCCTGTTTATGGAATCAACTTGCCGCAACATTTTGTGTTGGGTTATTTGGATAAACTAAAAAATCAAACCACCGAAGAAGTTTTGTTTTACATCAATGCGTTTAGCAAAGGCTCTATTTTTGGCAAACACGATGTGGATGTATTTCTCAAACAATTAAATATAGAGCCTTTGCCAGGTTTTTACAAACCCTGCAACAATATCGAAATCATTCGCAGGGTGATTCGGAATTTGGTTTCTGCTTACACAAAGTTAGGTTCAGACGAAAAAGTAGCAGAGCTAAACGAACTGCAAAGCATTCTAATCTAAAACTCCATCAAATAGGCTTTCAAGAAGTCATTCAAATCGCCATCCAATACCCCTTGGGCGTTGCTGGTTTCGTGGTTGGTACGCAAATCTTTTACCAATTTGTAGGGATGCAATACATAATTCCTAATCTGAGAACCCCATTCTATTTTCTTTTTCGAACCCTCTACAGCCGCACTTGCTTCGGCTCGTTTGCGTTGTTCTATTTCATACAATTGAGATTTTAGCAAACGAATAGCATTTTCTTTATTCTGCAATTGCGAACGAGACTCTTGATTTTTAATCACAATGCCCGAAGGTTTATGGTAAAGTCTAACAGCGGTTTCTACCTTGTTTACGTTTTGTCCACCTGCGCCACCGGCTCTAAAGGTTTCAAATTCTATTTCGGATGGGTTGATGTTAATTTCAATGCTATCATCCACCAATGGATATACATAAACCGATGCAAATGAAGTATGCCTGCGGGCATTGCTATCGAAAGGAGAAATGCGCACCAATCGGTGTACACCGTTCTCGCCTTTTAGATAACCATAGGCAAAGTTGCCCTCAAACTGTATCGTTACCGATTTGATACCTGCCACCTCGCCCTCTTGGCTATCTTGTTCGGTTATTTTATAACCATTTTTCTCGCCCCACATCATGTACATTCTCATCAGCATATACGCCCAGTCGCAACTTTCGGTGCCACCTGCGCCTGCGGTTATTTGCATCACTGCATTTAGCCTATCTTCTTTGCTGTTGAGCATGTTTTTGAGCTCTAAATCTTCTATAACTTCGCTTAACAATTGATGTTGGTCTTCGAGTTCTTGCTCGGTAGCATCTCCCGACTGCCAAAAATCAAACAACACTTCGGTATCTTCGAGTATTGTATTTGCTTTTGTCCAGCTATCTGTCCAGCTTTTGTTTTGGGTTATTTCGGCAAGTAATTTTTCTGCTTCTTTTGGGTTGTCCCAAAAATCAGGTGCCATCGTTAGGCGTTCTTGTATGTTGATTTGGTATAAACGTTCATCAACGTCAAAGATGCCTCCTCAGAGACGTTATTCTATCTCTTAAATCCTGCAATTGTTCTTTTGTCATGGTGCAAAGGTAGTGATTAGATTTTAGAAGGGGATAATCGCTTGTTGGTTTTCTCACGTTGAAGAACACAGATTTGACAGATGAAACGGATTCTCACGGATTTTGTTTTGTTTCTCACTGATAAAGTAGCACGCTGATTACGCTGATGAACGCAGATAAGATGGAATACTCCTCTCGTCCTCGTTTGTAACGAGGACGTAGCGAGGTTAGCGTTTGTAACGCTGATTGTTTACCTTTTTGTCATCCTGAGGAACGAAGGATCTAATCGGTAGTATATAGAAAAAGCCAACCTGCATAGGTTTACACGCAATTAGATCCTTCACTGCGTTCAGGATGACAAAGTAGGTAAAACGCTGATTGTTTATCCCGTTTTGTCTCCCTGAGGAAACGAAGGGTCTAATCGCTTGTTTGTTTTGTAGCCCTTGTTGGTGATAACAAGGGCAAAAATATCCGTAAGCATTCGCTTAATTCGTACTATCCGTGTTCTACCCTACATCAAAAAAAAACCGCCTCGATATATTTCAATATCAAGGCGGTTTAAATAGGTTTTAAATTAACAATTACAATTGAGTGTAAACGTATTCTTTAATTTCATACAAAACTCCGTTGGCATTTTTTGATGTGATTTTTGTAACGTTTCCGTTGGCATCTTTTACATATTCATAAGTGTATAATAGTTGTGGCGTAGGGACATTGTTAAGGGTACTATTAAAAGTAGATTTAGTCACCAATTTAGCAGGTCTTTTTCCATAATTGAAAGAGCCATATTCAAAACCAAAAGGTAGCTTATACCATAAATTTTCAGGAATGGCATCACCATATTCAAATACGAAATCTTTTTCAGTAATATTACCTTCCGCATTATAAGTGTAATTGGTTACGTATGGAGGGTCATTAGGTGATGCATAGTTTGGGGTAGAACTTGAAGCGATATATCCAGCAGCATTGTAGGTAAGAGTCTGTTTATATACTGATTTCTCTGTTGCAGTTGCGCTAGCTTTTTGAAATTTTTCTTCTGAGATTATTCTGCCCGTTGCATCTAACATCATAACAGTTCTAAAAGTGCTACCACTACTTGAACTTCCATCGATTGTTATTAATTTATCTGTGTAAGTAAATTTAGCATCACTTTTTTTATCACCAGATTCACTTGTAGCTGCTGTTATTTGGTATTTGTCATTGTAAGTGCATTTTGTAGATGAAACTGCTTCTGGAGTACCGTTTTGATCAAACTTAAAACGTGTTTCTTTCACTTCAGTTATCATCCATTTTTTTGCAGGTACTACAGGTGCTACAGGTGTTTCAGTAACACTTTCTTTTTTCTTACAGGCTACAAAAGCCAAGCTGCTTAGTAGAAGGATTGCTAATTTTTTGTTCATTTTGTATCTTTTTTTGGTTTAAATATTTGCAAAAGTAGTTTTTTTTTTTTTTTTGAAAATTTTTTGAAAAATATATTTATTTTATTTCTTTCGCCTTTGTTGGTTTTCTCACGCTGAAGAACACAGATTGAACGGATGAAACGGGTTCTTACGGATTTTGTTTGTTGCAGGCTGAGAAGGTAGCACGCTGATTTCGCTGATGAACGCAGATAAGAACACAGAAAAAACGGATAAAAACAGATTTTATCCCCTTTTGTCACCCTGAGGATACGAAGGGTCTAATCGGTAGGATATAGAAAGAGGTAAGTCTCAAATCAAACGGATATAAATACTTGTTGGTGGATAACACCAACAAGGGCGAAAAAATGGATAAAAACAGATTTTATCCCGTTTTGTCACCCTGAGGATACGAAGGGTCTAATCGGTAGGATATAGAAAGAGGTAAGCCTCAAATCAAACGGATATAAATACTTGTTGGTGACAACACCAACAAGGGCAGAAACGCAGCTTGTTTATCCCTTTCTGTCACCCTGAGGAAAGGAAGGGGCTCATCGCATGCGCAACATCTATCAATCTGATATCTTATCTCACATCTTTTTTCATTACATTTGTTTTCATTAAAAAAGTAAAACAAGATGTTTCCAAAAAAAAATTTCACACAAACAGTTGCTTACCAAAAATTGAGTCAACATTTTCAAACATTTTCTGATGTAGAAATCAAAACTCTTTTTGCATCGGATGTAAAAAGATTTGAAAAATACAGCATCCAGTTAGAAGATACCTTATTCGATTATTCAAAAAACAAAATAAACGACGAGACTTTTGCCTTGTTGATGGAATTGGCAAGAGAATGCCAGCTAGACCAAGCCATAAAAGCCATGTTTGGGGCAGAGCAGATAAACGAAACCGAGCAAAGGGAGGTTTTGCATGTAGCCTTGCGCAACCTTTCGGATAGAAAATACATAGTTGATGGCAAAGATGTGATGCCGATGATTGAGGCGGTGTTGTTGAAGATGAAAACCTTTAGCGAAGCCGTAATATCGGGAAATTGGAAAGGTTATACCGATAAATCCATCACCGATGTGGTAAATATCGGCATTGGCGGTTCAGATTTAGGCCCCGTAATGGTAACAGAAGCCTTGAAGGCTTACAAAACCCGATTAAATGTTCACTTTGTATCCAACGTAGATGGCAGCCATTTGACCGAAGTATTGAAGAAAGTAAATCCCGAAACTACTTTGTTTTTGGTAGCTTCCAAAACATTTACCACCCAAGAAACGATGTTGAACGCCCACAGTGCCAGAACTTGGTTGTTGCAATCTGGTGCAGCCGAGCAAGATATAGCCAAACATTTTGTGGCGCTGAGCACCAATGCCCCAGCGGTAGTGGCATTTGGTATTGATGATGAAAATAGATTCGAGTTTTGGGATTGGGTAGGCGGTCGCTATTCGTTGTGGAGCGCCATCGGTTTGTCTATCAGTTTGGCAATAGGTTTCGATCATTTTCAACAACTGTTGGAAGGCGCTCATGCGGCAGATAAACATTTTGAGGAAACAGAATTTGAAAGCAATGTGCCTGTGGTATTGGCAATGTTGGGCGTTTGGTATATCAATTTTTATGGCGCAAGCAGTCAGGCAATACTTCCCTACGATCAATACCTGCATCGCTTTGCAGCCTATTTGCAACAAGCCGATATGGAAAGCAACGGCAAGTATGTAGATAGAAACGGAGCGGAGGTAAACTATGCCACGGGAGCGGTAATTTGGGGCGAACCGGGCACCAATGGACAACATGCTTTTTATCAATTGTTGCACCAAGGCACGCATTTAATTCCTTGTGATTTTATTGCACCTGCACAAAGTTTACAGCCATCGGGCGAACACCATTCGGTTTTGTTGGCCAATTTCTTCGCCCAAACACAGGCTTTGATGGATGGTAAAACGCCTCAACAGGTAAAAGATGAATTGACAAAAGCAGGAAAATCTGAAACGGAAATCAAAAAACTATTGCCTTATAAAGTGTTTAAAGGAAATGTGCCTACAAACTCTATTTTAGTAAAGAAAATTACGCCCCGAAGTTTAGGCAGCCTGATTGCCGTTTACGAACACAAGATATTTGTGCAAGGCATCATCTGGAATGTGTTTAGTTTCGACCAATGGGGTGTAGAGTTGGGCAAGCAATTGGCAAATACCATTTACCCAACCCTGAAAACAAACGAACAAAGCCAAGTCCACGATAGCTCTACCAACGGATTGATTAATCAATATAAAAAATGGAGCGTATAGTGTAATTGGTTTATATTATTAGTACTATTGTTGCTCACTTAAAACTTTAAAACTATGCCTTTATTTGTCGCTTTTATCTTTCTAGCATTTCTACTTTTGTTATGCTCATTTGTAACCGTTAAACAAGGAACGATAGCCGTTGTTACCATTTTCGGAAAATACCGCCGACTGATGCGCCCAGGTTTAAGTTTACGTATTCCCTTTATCGAATTGGTTCATTCACGTGTTTCTATTCAAAACCGTTCGGTAGAATTGTCTTTTCAAGCCGTAACCCAAGACCAAGCCAATGTGTATTTCAAAGCCATGTTGTTGTATTCGGTATTGAACCATGATGAGGAGACGGTTAAAAACGTAGCCTTTAAATTTGTGGACCAAAACAATTTAATGCAAGCCTTAATCCGTACCATCGAGGGTTCTATCCGTGCCTATGTGGCGACACAAAACCAAGCCAACGTATTGGCACAACGCAACGAAATTGTATTGCATGTAAAAGAACAGATAGATGTAGTGTTGGAAACTTGGGGCTACCATTTGCAAGATTTGCAACTAAACGACATTACCTTCGATGATGAAATTATGCGCTCGATGAGTAGGGTAGTGGCCTCAAACAATTTAAAGGCGGCCGCCGAAAACGAAGGTCAAGCCTTGCTCATTACCAAAACCAAAGCTGCCGAGGCAGATGGAAACGCCATCAAAATTGCGGCAGCTGCCGAACGTGAAGCCGCTCAGTTGAGAGGACAAGGCGTGGCATTGTTTAGAACCGAGGTAGCACAAGGAATGGCAAAGTCGGCTTTAGAAATGGAAAACGCAAAGCTAGATGTATCGGTTATTTTATTCACGATGTGGACAGAATCTATCAAACATTTTGCCGAAAACGGGCAAGGAAATGTTATTTTCTTAGACGGAAGCAGCGAAGGCATGAACAAAACCATGAAAGAAATGATGGCGCTACAAATGCAAACCGACAACAAAGCGGTTAACAAAGCGGTTTAAGATATTTTACCTAAGGATATACCTTGATTTCTTTTATCGAGGTATATCTTTAACAAATTGTTTTTGTCGGCTTCCAGTTTGGGGTCTTCTTCAAACAGTTCAATTACCGTTTTTCGTGCCTCTTGCAATATATTTTGGTCTTTGGTCAAGTCGGCAATCTTC
Source organism: Sphingobacteriaceae bacterium (assembly GCA_019751895.1). Lineage (GTDB taxonomy): Bacteria > Bacteroidota > Bacteroidia > Sphingobacteriales > Sphingobacteriaceae > Pedobacter. The sequence continues at coordinate 39,642 of JAIEMU010000137.1, forward strand.
AAATCCAATATTCCACTTTGTTGTGTCCCTGATATATCGCCAGGTCCTCTCAATTGCAAATCAATCTCCGAAATCTCAAAACCATTGTTGGTTTTTACCATGGTGTTTAATCTGGTTTTGCCGGTGGGGCTAAGTTTGCTGCCACTCATCAATATACAATAACTTTGTTCGGCGCCTCTGCCCACCCTGCCTCTCAATTGATGGAGCTGTGACAAGCCAAACCTTTCGGCATTTTCTATCACCATAATAGAGGCATTGGGTACATTTACACCTACTTCAATCACTGTGGTCGCCACCATGATTTGTGTTTTGCCTTCTACAAATTGTTGCATCTCAAATTGTTTGTCTTTGGCAGGCATTTGTCCATGCACAATGCTAATTTGAAACTCAGGCAGCGGAAAATCATGTCTAATTTGTTCTATTCCTGTTTCTAAGTTCAGTAAATCTAGTTTTTCGCTTTCTTTTATCAAGGGATAAACGATATACACTTGCCTACCTTTGGCGATTTCGCTGCGCATAAAGCCAATCAGTTGTAATCTTTGGTTTTCAAACAAGTGTTTGGTTTCGATAGGTTTCCGTCCTACGGGCATTTCGTCTATCACCGACACGTCCAAATCTCCGTACAAGGTCATCGCCAATGTTCTAGGAATAGGCGTGGCGGTCATCACCAATATATGCGGTGGAATGTTGTTTTTGCGCCAAAGTTTGGCTCTTTGTTCCACGCCAAAGCGGTGTTGCTCATCAATCACTACCAAACCTAAATTTTTAAATACTACTTTGTCTTCTATTAAGGCGTGTGTGCCGATTAAAATATCGATTTCACCGTTTTCTAATTGTTGGTGTAAGGTTGTTCTTGTTTTTTTTGTGGTGCTACCAGTTAGTAAAGCTACATTTACCAGTTTTCCTTTCAACAATTCGTTGATAGATGCAAAATGTTGCTGTGCCAATATTTCGGTAGGCGCCATCATGCAGGCTTGAAAACCATTGTCGTTTGCCAACAGCATACTCATCAAGGCCACGGCGGTTTTTCCACTGCCCACATCGCCTTGCACCAAGCGGTTCATTTGCACTCCTTTGTTGGTGTCTATTCTGATTTCTTTGATTACCCTTTTTTGGGCATTGGTGAGTTCAAAAGGAAGAATTTCGTTGTAAAAAGTACTTACCTTGTCGCCTACTTTCTCAAACATCGAGCCTTTGAATTTCAAATTTCTGATTTGTTTGGTATTTAAAAGTTGCAACTGGATAAAGAAAAGCTCTTCAAATTTCAGCCTTCGCTCTGCGTGCTGCAAAGCATTTACACTGCTCGGAAAATGAATATGTATTAAAGCGTCTTTTTTGGAAATCAGGTGGTATTTTTCTAATATATAAGCGGGAATGTTCTCTTGTATCTCATTAAAATGGGCGTTCAACACCGTTGCAATTAGTTTTTGAATTGCTTTGCTATCTAAAAAACCTTTTTTTAGTTTCTCGGTGCTATGGTAAACGGGTTGCAGGGTAATGTTTCCGCTTGCGGCATTTTCCACCCGAGGATAATTCTCTAATTCGGGATGCGCTATGCTGAAACCATTGTTGAAAAACGTGGGTTTGCCAAAGGCGATGTAAGTGCTGCCCACTTTTATGTTTTCATCCACCCATTTCAAACTTTGAAACCAAACCAGTTCCATGCTTCCGCTGTCATCTGTAAATTTAGCAACAATTCTTTTCTTGAATTTATCGCCCAAGGTTTCTTTAGAAGTGATTTTTCCGATAATTTGAACCAAAGGCATTTCTTCCGATAGCTCTCTTATCTTATAAAATCGAGTTTTGTCGATGTATCGAAATGGATAATGATTTAAAAGTTGATGTAAATAGAAAATGCCCAGTTCTTTTTGTAAAAGAACAGCTTTTTTTGGGCCTACACCTTTTAAATATTCAATGGAAGTGATTAAATTATTCGCAAACAAGGTTTTCTATTTTCGTTTAAAAATACTAATTTCTTTAATTAGGTTGTAATTAAATAACAAAACTGAAGAAAATAATAAGCTATAAGCAAGCATTTGGTGTTGTGTAATGTGCTCGTCGAAATAGATAATCGCAACCGAAAATGCGATAATAGGGTTTAGGTAAATAATAATTCCCAAGGTAGAAGAGGGAATGCCAATTAAAGCATACAAGCTCAAAAACAAGGGGATGATGGTAAACAAAACGGCAATAAGGATAATATTTACCCAGAAATCTATGCCTGAAGGAACGGCTTGATGTTGGTGAATGTAAAAGGGTAACATCAAAAATACAGCCAGCGTAATCTGTACGGCAAGGGTATTAAACTTGTCTAAGCTGTGCATCTTACGTTGGATGATTAAATAGAAAGCATAAAGTGCGGCAATAATTACAGACCAAAGCACTTCGATATACGAGCCCGTAGCCAACAAAACAATACTGAGCAAGGCAATGCCTAAAGAGATAAGTTTTAGTTTGGACAGGTGTTCTTTTAAAATCAAAAAACCACCAAAAGCGGTAATCAGCGGACAAACCATATATGCAAAAGCCGCAGATTTTAAGCTTACATTGTTAATCGCATAGATAAAGGTAAACCAATTGAGTGTCAATAAAATTGTAGAGACGATAATTTGCAGTAAAATGATTTTTCGCTTTGCAGCGTCTAAATTTTTTAGAAACGAAAAATCATTTTTCAGTTGTTTTCTTCTAAATATAAAAATGCAAAGCCAAATTAAAATAAGGGAGCTAAAAATGCGGTAATAAAGAATTTCTTCGGGCGCATAAGCTTTTAAGTTTCGCAATGGAATAGAAAAGAAACCCCAAATACAAACCGACAAAATTGCGGATAAGAAATATTTTAATTTAGATTCGTGCAAAATTTAAGATTTAAAAGCGGTAATAGAAATTTCTACATTTACACCCTTTGGCAAACCTTTTACGGCTACGGTTTCTCTAGCTGGAAAATCTTTTTCAAAATAGCTGCCATAAATCTCATTCACTTTGCCAAATAAATTCATGTCTGAAAGGAAGATGGTTGTTTTAAGGATGTGCTGAAATTCATAGCCTGCTTCCAAAAGTAAAGCTTTAATGTTGCTCATTACCTGCGTCGTTTCAGCCTCAATACTATCGAGTACAATTTCATCAGTTTGAGGGTTAATCGCAATTTGACCCGATGCAAATAAAAAACCGTTTGCCATCACCGCTTGACTATAAGGACCAATTGGAGCAGGTACATTTGAACTGTTGATGATTTTTTTCATATATTTTTTCATAAAAAAAAAGGTTTTGATGTTTGAAATCAAAACCTTTTTAAAATAAGTTATATTAATTATTCTTGAGTAGATTCTACACGACGGTTTCTAGAACGTCCTTCTTCAGTATCGTTTGAAGCAACTGGACTTGTTTCACCGAAACCTTTGCTTGTTACTTTGTTCGCAGGAACACCAGAGTTTATTAAAAACGTTTTTACTGATTCTGCTCTGTCTTTAGATAATTTCATGTTGTATGTAGCCGAACCTTCGTCTGAAGCATGACCTTTGATTAGAATTTTAGTTCCTTTTTCTTTTAATGACAAAGCTAATTTTTCTAAAATAGGATAAGCTTCAGTTTTTAAAACGGCACTTTGGAATTCAAATTGAACTGATTCCCAACCTGTAATAGCAGGTGCAGTATTTTGAATAGCAGGAGCTTCAAATTTTGGTAGCGGGCAACCAGCACCATCAACTGCTACATTGGCTTCAGTACCTGGGCATTTGTCAAATTGATCAGAAACACCATCGCCATCTGTATCTTTTTTAAGATTTTCAACAGCGCTTTCTAAGTTTTGAACTCTATCTTTCAAAGCTTTTAATTCTTTTTTAATTGATTCGTCTTTCAACTCATCATACATCATTGCTAAAGGATTAACCCAATCTAAATTAGGTTTAGATTTTGATCCTAAAGAATATTCTAAACCAACTGAAGTATAAGAGAATTTATCGTTTGCAGCTTTGTTAGCTACAGTCTCTCCATCTGTTGCGTCAAAATTATCGCCATCTACAAAGTTCATTACATAGTTAAGGTTAAAAGCTACTCTGTCTGATACTTTGAATTTTACACCTGCACCTACAGGAATGTACATTGTTTTAGCGTATTTGTTGTTTGAATTTGCGCCATATTTACCTTCTAAGTCTTCAATGTTAGAATCGGATTTTGTAAATTTAGTAGCGTATCCTGCTCTACCATAACCTAATGTAGCGGTAAAGTTTACAGAATTTTCTCTACGCAAAAAATCTACAGTAGCTACGTTTACAATTGCTCTTACATCAAATGCATAAGCTAAACTAGTTTCGTAATCTTTAATTCCGTTTAGCACACCATTTTTAGCGTCAACGTTTGTACCACCAACTAAACCTCTAGTTGCGTTTAATTCTAAACCAAAAGCATGACCTAATTGTTTGCGAATTAATAATCCGTAACCTAAGTTTGAAGTCCAGTTTGTGTAATCCGAAGAACCACCAGTAAGAACTGTTGGCGCCAAAATACCAGCGTGTACACCAACTGACCAAGTTCTGTATTGTCCAGAGCCACCAAATACTTTTGGTGTTGAAATTACAGTTTTTGTTTGTGCTTTAGCGCTAGTAACTTCTTTTTGAGCATTTGCAAGACCAGTGGTACCTACTAATACCACTAAAGAAGATAATAAGCCTTTTTTTAAGGTAGTGTAATTCATGATTTTTTTTATTAGTTATAACTAATTTTTTTATTCTAAATAATTATTTGTTTGCGAAAATACATATTTTTTCCGTTTAAAAAAATATATTTAAATAAAATTTCATTCTTAATTTGATTACTTTTGAATTCTCAAAATGAAATAAAATGAAATATAAAAAAATTAGCAGCTCCCTATTTATTAAAAATCGGATTGAGTTTAGTAAAAAGATGATATCAAATTCATTAGCTATTTTTAATTCAAGCGATGAATTCCCTAGAAGTGGAGATCAAAATTTTTCTTTCAAACAAAATCCAGATTTATTTTTTTTATCGGGAATTGATCAAGAACAAAGTATTTTGTTGCTTTATCCCGACTGTCCAAATCCTTTATATAAGGAGGTTTTGTTTTTAAGGAAAACAAACGATCATATTAAAGTTTGGGAAGGACACAAATACACAAAAGAACAAGCTAAGGAAGCTTCAGGTATTGAAAACGTGTGTTGGTTAGAAGAATTTGAAAATGTTTTACATAGTATCATACATTATACCGATTGCGTTTATTTGAATACGAATGAAAATGATCGTTATGCGCATTCTGTAAAATACAGAGATTTACGCTTTATTGAAGATTTAAAATCTAGATATCCTTTGCATAATTACAAAAGAGCAGCGCTTTTGATGCGTGAGTTAAGGGTTGTAAAATCCGATATCGAAGTTGATTTAACTCAAAAGGCTTGTAAAATTACCGAAGACGCTTTTAAAAGAGTGTTGAAGTTTGTGAAACCTGGTGTAGCAGAATATGAAATTGAAGCAGAAATTATTCATGAATTTATTAAGCAACAAGCTACGGGGCATGCCTATAGCCCGATTATAGCTTCGGGAATAAATGCAAATATTTTACATTATAACGATAACGATCAAATATGTAAAGATGGCGAATTGATTTTGATGGATTTTGGAGCAGAGTATGCGAATTACAATGCCGATTTAACGAGAACCATTCCTGTTGGTGGTAGGTTTTCGCCACGTCAAAAAGAAGTTTACAATGCGGTTCTTCATGTTTTAAAAGAGGCTACGAAATTATTGGTTTCGGGCACTATCTGGAACGATTATCATGTGCAAGTTGGCGAGATGATGACAGAACAATTGGTGAATTTAAAACTCTTGACAATGGACGAAGTTCGTAATCAAAGCAAAGAAATACCTGCGTATAAAAAATATTTTATGCATGGTACTTCTCATCATTTAGGTATTGATGTGCATGATTTTTCAGGGCGTTATACACCTTTTGCTGAAGGTAATATTTTAACCTGTGAACCTGGTATTTATATTCCAGAAGAAAGTTTTGGTGTGCGTTTAGAAAATGATATTTTAATTACCAAATCAGGTAATTATAACTTTATGGAAAACACGCCTATTGAGGTTGAAGAGATTGAAAATTGGATGAATAATTAGTTTTCTGAATTAAAATCAGCAACGAATTTATACATGTTAAAATCAGTATGATGTTTTAAAGCTTCGGCAATTTTTTGTCGGAGCTTTTTTTTGTCTATATCCATCATGCGTTTGTGTTGAATTAATTGAAACGCTTTTTCTGTTAAAAGTTGTTCTTTGCGTTCGTTGTTTTGTTCGTCTTCTGCCAACAGCCAATTGCAAAGCGCTGAAATGCCTTGTTCTTTATCGGCTACAGTTTTGAAAATTGGAATAGATTGTTGATGCGTTATTTTTAATAAATTAGCAGCGAAAATATCGGCACCTTCTCTATCTGCTTTGTTCACCACAAAACCCTGTGCGATTTCCATCAAACCAGATTTTATATTTTGTATTTCATCTCCTGATTCGGGAACCAATACTACAATTGTTTTTGAAGCAATGCCTGCAATTTCTACTTCCGATTGGCCTACGCCTACGGTTTCTATCATGATTAAGTCGAAATCAGCGGCTAATAAAACGTCTAAAATCTCTATGGTTTTTGCAGATACACCTCCCAAAGAACCTCTAGTAGCCAAAGAACGAATAAAAACATTTGGATTATTGAATTGTGACGACATGCGTATTCTGTCGCCGAGTAATGAACCAAAATTAAAAGGAGAAGTAGGGTCGATGGCTAAAATAGCAACCTTTTTCCCAGTTTTAACCAATGAATTGGTAATCGAATTGACAAGTGTACTCTTTCCTGCACCAGGAGGTCCCGTGATACCAATTACTTTGGTGTTCTTCTTTTTCTTTAATCCTTTTAGTAAATCTTCCGCAGGAAAAATGTTATTTTCAACATAGGTTAATGCTCTGGCAATTGTTCTAAAATCTCCTGATGCTATAAGCTTTAGGGTATTTGATAAATTGTCCATTAGATAAAACTAAATGATAAGCAGTTAAAATTATTTAGGGATTTTTTTGATGTAATTCTCCAAAGCCATTACCATTGAAGGTGATTCTGGGCTAGGTACAGAAATATCTACAATTAAATCTTTGTCGGTAACTGCCTTACTTGTATTTGCGCCAAAAGTAGCAATACGGGTATTGTTTTGTGTGAAACTTGGGAAGTTGGTGTATAAAGATTGAATGCTTGACGGACTGAAAAAAGCAATAATATCATAAAAAACATCGGCTAAATCTGATAAATCACTTACAACAGTTTTGTATAAAACTGCAGGTGTGAAATCGTAACCATTTGTTTCTAAGAATTTCATCGCATCTTCAGTAGCCAAATCAGAACAAGGGTATAAAAATTTATCTCCTGTGTGCTTTTTCAGTACATCTGTAAGGTCGGCAGTAGTTTGTTTGCCAAAAAATATTTTTCGTTTGCGGTATTGAGTATATTTTTGAAGATACAATGCAATGTTTTCAGACAAACAAAAGTATTTTAGATCTACAGAAGGTTCGTGCCTCATTTCCTCGCAGATTCTAAAAAAATGATCAACAGAGTTTCTGCTTGTGAATATAATAGATTGAAAATCACTTAAATTTATTTTGTCTTTCCTAAAATCTCTTGCAGGTACTCCTTCTACGTGAATGAAAGATCTAAAATCAATTTTAAGATTGTATTTTTTTGCTAAATCAAAATAAGGTGATTTTTCTGTTTCTGGCTTTGGTAAAGTGATTAAAATACTCTTTACTTTAAGCATTCGCTTTTTTATTTGTTCTTGCATTTTGTTTAACTCAGCCATTTGATTAAAAATATTATTGGGCAAATTTCGAGAGTGCAAAAATACAATAATAAATACAAAATTGAAACTAAATTATGTTTGAAAATAATTCGAATAAATCGAAGTAAAAGAGTGAGGTGTATAATTGAAATTATAATCAAACCCGCCAAGCTGCAAAAATATCCATATTTTAAAGGAGATAAGATGGAAAGAATGAGGAAAGGAGTGGTGAATAAAGCTGAACTATAAAAACTTACGTACACAAAGGAAATAAAATCATGTATTAGTTTTGTATTTGTAAATAGAGCGAAGACTTTGAAAATAAAAATTTTAAAAATGTACAATGCTAAAATGAAAATGCCTAAACGAATAAAAATAGCAAATTCATGTTTGTTGAATGGTGTTTCTATAAATGAGTAAGCAAGGTAAATGTATAAACTCAGTATAAAAGAGAATACAATAAAAAAACATAATAAACCTAAAGAAGAAAATAGCGTTTGACGCTGGCTAAGTTTTAAAATTGTGTTTTTGTAGAAAAAAGCATTTGATATCGTTTTGAAATCTTCTTCAAAAATCTTCTTGAGAATTATCAACAAAAGAAGCAATGAACACAAAGTGGTTAAAATCCAGACTTCGCCTTTGTAAAGTTTTTTGCCAGTTTTAAGCAGTTTTGTGTTTTTTTTTGAAACTGAATTGATTTGATTCCAGCTATAGTTTTTGTTGATTTTGCTGTGATAGTAAACTTCCAATAAACTATCTAAAATGGGGCTTTGGGTTGCTATTTCGGATTTTAAAGCTATAAAGTGTTTGTCTAAAGAGTCTTGAATGCGTATTTTTTCTTTTAAATAAGTAGAATCGACAATGACTTTTAGCGCAGGTGTTTGAGGCAGTGCAACTAAATTCGTCGTCTGCGCATTGCAATAAATAATGCTGGTAATGGAAAGTAAAACAATTAAAAGATATTTGTACACGATTTTTGACCTAATGAAATGGATATTAGGTTGTAAAAATATTGATTTTAAATGTATTTTTATAATCCTTAGTAGATTAAAATCGATAAATTACCGCATTGATGTTCATGCCAGCGCCAACGGAAGCGAAAATTGCGTATTCACCTTTTTTTACGGTGTAATTCTCTACTTTTCCGTTGATTACCAAATCAATTAAAGTAGGTACGGTGGCTACCGAACTGTTACCCAGCCATTCAATTGTCATTGGAACTAAAAAATCAGGCACTTCATGAATGTCGTATAGTTTGAACAATCTACTCATAATTGCTTTATCCATTTTGCCATTTGCTTGATGGATGAATACGGTTTTAATGTCTGTGATGTGTAAATTTGCTTTGTCAATTGCCGTTTTAATCACTTGAGGTACTTGTGTAACTGCAAATTCGTATAGTTTTCGACCGTTCATTTTCAAGTAAAGATTTCCGTTGTTTTCGGACAAATCGTTACTTGCTCCCATGGTTAATAAATTAGCGTATTTTACAGCGTGTGTTTGACTTTTATGAGCTATAATTCCCGTAGGTTCTTTACTTTCTTTAGCACCAAAAATCACAGCACCAGCACCATCCGAAAAAATCATGCAATCTCTATCATGAAAGTCGATGTTGCGAGATAAAGTTTCAGAGCCAATAACGAGAACATTTTCAGCGTCCCCACTTTTTATAAGATAATTTGCTTGAATGACGCCTTGTACCCAACCAGGACAGCCAAATATTAAATCATAGGCTACACAGTTGGGATTGTTTATTTGTAGCAGTTCTTTAACTTTTGAAGCCAAAGAAGGTATCATATCAATTCGATTAGATTCAAATCGGGTATCTCCAAAATTGTGTGCAAAAATGATACAATCAATTTTTTCTCTATCAATTTTAGCATCTACAATTGCTTTTTCGGCAGCATAAAACCCAATTTGATGGTTTAATATCTGCTTGTCAGCATACCTACGTTCTTTTATTTCGGTAATCTCGCTAAATTTTTCGATAATTTCTTTGTTGCTTTTGTCTAACTCAACTCCGTTATCGAAAAATTGGTTGTTTAAAAAGCTGTCTCCGTTGATAATATTTTCAGGAATATAACTCCCCGTGCCAATAATGGTGCTATATTTTTCTAATTTATTTTCCATGCTATACTTTGAACCGTTTTGGTATACGGTTCAAATATATGTTTTATTTAATTATTAAAACAATATTTTAAGATTGTAATCGGCTAATATTGCATCTATTTTTGTTTTTTTACAGATAGGAAATAAAAAATATATAAATTGAAAGCGATAAAAGACATATTTTTTGATAATTTGGCAGAATATTTGAGAATGATGAGTTTTAAAAAAAATAAAGAAATGTTGAAAAAAGTTTTATTGGTTGGTTTTACAATGGTGATGTTTGCATGCAATGCAACGCCTAAAATCCAAAAAATGGTTGAAGGTGTGAATAACATCAAACCTGATGTGCAGCAAGGGATAGTTATTAAAGAAGTAGTTTCGTTAATCGAAAATTATAGTTTTAAAAAAATCGTTGTTAATGATTCTATATCTTCTTTGATATTAGATAAATATATAAATACTTTAGATCCCTCTAAACAGTATTTTTTAGCGTCGGACATTAAGGAGTTTGAAGGTTTTAGATATACTTTGGACGATGAGTTTAGAGCGGGAGAGTTGACTTCAGCATTTTATATTTTTAATGTTTATTTGAAAAGATACAAAGACGGAGTTAGTTATTCGCTATTGCAAGTGAACACAAAATTTGACTACAACACCAAAGATATTTACACTTACGATAGAAGTAAATTGCCGTGGATTGCAGCGCAGTCGGGTTTAGACAGTTTATGGCGAAAAAAAATAAATTACGAATTGGTGAGTTTAAAAATTGCGGAACCAAGAGATAGTATTAATGTTAAAACTGTTAAAAAGAGATACGAGGATTTGCAATCTCAGGCGTCAAAAATGAATAATCAAGATGTTTTTCAGTTGATTATGAATTCCTTAACGGCGGCATTTGATCCGCATACTAATTATTTTAACCCTGTAAATGCGCAACGTTTTAATGAAGATATGTCTCGTTCGATGCAAGGGATAGGTGCTCGTCTTCAATTAGAAAACGAAGTTGTAAAAATAATTTCACTGATAGCTGGTGGACCAGCAGCAAAAAGTAAATTGTTAAATGTTGGAGATAAAATTGTAGGCGTTGGTCAAGGTGTAGATGGCGAGTTGGAAAATGTAATTGGTTGGAGATTGGATAATATTGTAGCGAAAATAAAAGGACCTAAAGGAACTTTTGTGCGTTTAAAAATTATTCCCGAAGGGCAACAATTAACTGCAAAGCCGAAAATAATCACCCTTGGGAGAGAAAAAATTGTGATAGAGGAAGCTTCAGCCAAAAAAGAAGTAAACACCATCAAGCGTAATGGTAAAACGTATAAAATTGGAGTGATTGTATTGCCTGATTTTTATATGGATTTTGCGGCTGCAAATGCTGGTGAAAAAGATTACAAAAGCACAACTAGAGATGTAAGAAGGCTGATAGATACCTTGAAAACAAAAGACAAGGTGGATGCCATTGTGATGGATTTGAGATCGAATGGTGGCGGTTCTTTAACGGAGGCGATTAATTTAACAGGTCTTTTTATCGAAAAAGGTCCAGTGGTGCAAGTTAAAAATTTGGGAGGAAGAATTGATGTGAATGAGGATAAAGAAAATGGAATAGCTTGGGGAGGTCCACTAACAGTTATGGTGGATAGATTTAGTGCTTCTGCCTCAGAAATTTTTGCAGGTGCGATTCAAGATTATGGCAGGGGAATTATTGTAGGTACACAAACTTATGGGAAGGGTACTGTTCAACAGCAACTTAGCTTAAATAATATTGTTAATCCTTCTATCTTAGAAAAATTAGTATCCCTTGTTTCGGGTAAAGATTCGGGTCCTGTAATATTAGATAATAATGGTAAATTAAATTTAGGACAAATTAACCTTACAACGGCTAAATTTTATAGAGTTACAGGAAGCAGCACACAACACAAGGGCGTAATGCCAGATGTAAATTTACCTGCGCCGTATGACTTGACAAAATTTGGCGAAAGTTCAGAGCCTTCAGCCTTGCCTTGGGATGAAATTGGAAAATCTGATTTTAAAATAGTGTCGGATCTTTCTTTGCTGAAAACAAAATTAGTGAAGGCGCATCAATTGCGTATGCACAAATCAGTTGATTATAGAATTTTAAAAGAGGATATTGAGGAGGAGAAAAAACAAGATAAGAAAACTTTTGTTTCTTTAAATCAGGAAAAACTTAAACAAGAAAGAGATTCATTAGAATTGGTGAATTTGGCTAAAAAGAATAAATTGAGAGTTGCAAAAGGTTTAAAACCAATTAAAAAAGGAGACAAAAACTTTAAAGAGTACAGCTTCGATTTGATTAAGAATGAGAATTTGGAAATCGCTACGGATTTGATAGAAGCGACTAAAGCTAAATAAAATTTAAAAGCATTCATTATGAGTGTTATTTAAAAAGGGTTTAACATAAAAGTTAAATCCTTTTTTTTGTGTTTGTCAGTGAACTATCAATTGTTTGATAATACGTGTTTATAGCTATATAATATCAATTGCTGTGATTATCTTTGTGGTCTTTAAAAAAATAGATAAATTATGAAAAAAAGTGCCATAATTGGTTTGGTTGTTATCGCTATTTCGGTTTGTTTTTTAGTAACCTTAAACGCAGATACAAGTTCTTATTCTGACTTTGAATCTGCTGCTAAATCGGATAGAGAAGAACACGTGATGGGCTATTGGGATAAAAGCAAAGCGATGCATTATGATGCTAAAGTTGACGCCAATCGTTTTTCTTTTTATTTGAAAGATGAAAAAGGATTGGTTAAGAATGTGATTTATAGCGGTTCTAAGCCTCAGGATTTTGAAAGGTCTGAGAAATTAGTGCTGATTGGGAAAATGGAAAACGATGTTTTTTATGCGTCTAAAATATTAATGAAATGTCCTTCAAAATACAATGATAATTTGGTTGAAGTGAACAAAGAAGGTAAAGTGATTAAATATAAAAATTAATGGATACACAGTTTATTGGCGAAAGCTTACTTCCTGGCAAGATTGGTCAGTTTTTTATTGTTTTAGCTTTTGGCGCTTCTTTGCTTTCTACCATAGCTTATTTTTATTCAAGTTGCAATCAAAACGAATCCAATTCATGGAAAAAAATAGGTAGAATCTCCTTTTTTGTTAATTTGTTAAGTGTTTTAGGAATTGGAATTACCCTGTTTTATCTTATTCTTAATCATAAAAACGAATATTATTACGTCTATTTCCACTCTTCAAAAGCGTTGCCTGTTTATTATATTGTATCGGCATTTTGGGAAGGTCAAGAAGGAAGTTTTTGGCTTTGGGCATTTTGGCAATCCCTGTTGGGTATCTTTTTGATTTGGAAAGCCAAAGAATGGGAAAATGGGGTGTTGGCGGTCGTGTCTTTGTCACAAGTTTTTTTAACCTCAATGCTTTTGGGTGTTTCTATTTTTGGACAAAGAATAGGTAGTTCGCCTTTTATTTTACTTCGTGATGCGATGGATTTAAAGCAGATGGCACCTGTGGTATTTGCAAATGCAGAAAACTTTAGAAACTATTTATCTTTTATTACAGATGGAAAAGGACTAAATCCATTGTTGCAAAATTATTGGATGGTTATCCATCCGCCAACTTTGTTTTTGGGTTTTGCAAGTATGATTGTTCCTTTTGCTTACGCAATTACAGGATTGTGGCAAAACAAAATTAAAGAGTGGATGAAACCTGCAATGCCTTGGGTTTTATTTGCGGTGATGATATTGGGAACGGGAATTATTATGGGTTCTTTTTGGGCATACGAGGCTTTAAATTTTGGAGGTTTTTGGGCTTGGGACCCTGTAGAAAACGCTTCTCTAATTCCTTGGCTTACCTTGGTGGCGGCTATTCATGTGATGATAGCCTACAAAAATACAGGTCACGCTTATTTTACAGCTACGGTTTTGGTTATTGTTAGTTTCTTGTTGGTGTTGTATGCTTCATTCCTTACACGAAGTGGAATTTTGGGAGAAACATCTGTACATTCATTCACCGATTTGGGTATGTTTGGTCAGTTGGTATTGTTTAACGTTACATTTTTAGCTATTTCAGTAGTATTGATTGTGATAAAATGGAAAAAACTGCCGATTACCGATAAAGATGAAGAAACGTACTCTCGTGAGTTTTGGATGTTTATAGGTGCTTTGGTGATTACCTTGTCCTGCATTCAAATTTTATTTTCTACCTCTGTACCTGTTTTCAACAAAGCCTTCGGAACAAACTTTGCTCCGCCATTAGATGCGATAGGTTATTATAATAAATTGCAAGCACCTCTGGCTTTTATTGTTTTATTGATTTCAGGATTTTCACAGTTTTTAAAATACAAAAGAACCGATTCACGTAAATTTTATAGCGCTTTGATTGCCGTTTTTGTATTTTCTTTGTTGTTGTCAGCGGGGATTGTTTATATCACCAAAATTTATGCCAATTCAATGTTTATGTTGTTGGCATTTAGTTGTGTTTTTGCTGTTTTATCTAATATTAGAATATTAACTCAAGCCTTTGAAGGTAAAATAAAATTGGCAGGTTCGGCAGTTGCACATATTGGATTTGCTTTATTGGTGTTGGGAGCTTTAATCTCTGCAGCTACTAATCAACCAATTTCTATTAATCAAACCAATTACATTCCTGTAAAAGATTTTGATAAGGTAGAAAAACCTGGTCAAAACATATTATTGTATAAAAACGAGCCTAAAAAAATGGGTAAATATACCGTTACCTATGTGAGTGACACTACGGTTGCGCCAAATACCATGTATAAAATTAATTTCAAAATTATTAAAGAAGATGGCTCGATAGGTGAGAATTTTAATTTAGAACCTTACGTTCAGGTAAATGAAAAAATGGGCTTAATAGCCTCGCCTGATACCAAACATTATATAACGCATGATATTTATACCCACATTACCAGTGCTGCGGTAAAAGAAGAAAGTCACGAAGACCATGAAGGACATAGCGAAGATGAAAATTACAAAGCACCACGCATTGTACAAGTGGCAGCTGGAGATACTTTGCATGTGGCTAATGGCATTTTAACGGTAGGAGATTTGAATACCAAACCACAAGCTAAGGATTTGTCTTTTGCCAGTGCTGATTTTGCGGTAGGCTTGCCATTAACTTTGGTAGCGAATGATAAAACTTATAAATCAGAGCCTATTTTCTTGATAAAAGGAAACAATACTTTTGATTTCTCAAGAACAATTGATGAATTGGGCTTGAAATTTAGCTTTGTAAAAGTATTGCCTGCGCAAAAGAAAATAGAATTACACATTTCTGAAAAACCGCAACAAGCTAAAGACTGGTTGGTTTTTAAAGCCATCGAATTTCCATTTATCAATTTGTATTGGTTGGGCTTAATTGTGATGGTGGTAGGTTTAATACTTTCTATTTTTAAAAGAGTAAAAGACCTTGCTCGTAAATAAATGAAGATAGTTTTAATTGGTTCGGGTAATGTTGCAACTCATTTTGCGAGGGTTTTAAATAAAAATAAAGCTAAAATTTTACAGGTATTTAGTCCCAATTTGAAAAATGCTAAACAATTGGCAACAGAAATAAATGCTGAAGCCATTGACAATTTGAAGCACATAAATCAACAAGCTGATTTGTATATTATTGCGGTAAAAGACGATAAAATCAAATCGGTGATTGCAAATTTACCTATCTTAAAAGGTTTATTGGTGCATACCTCTGGGGCTACTTCTATAAAGGTTTTTAAAAATGTAAAAGATTTTGGGGTGTTGTATCCTTTGCAAACCTTTTCTAAAACCAAGGAAGTTGATTTCAAAACACTGCCTTTGTGCATAGAGGCAAATACAGAAATTAACTTTAAAAAGTTAGAGAAAATTTCAAAATCGTTGAGCGATCAAGTGCATAAAGTGGATAGCAAACAGCGAAAAATATTACATTTGGCTGCGGTTTTTGCTTGTAATTTTACCAATCATTTGTATGCCATAAGTGCAGATTTGCTTGAGAAAAACGGATTGAACTTTAATTTGTTAAGACCTTTAATTAAAGAAACAACTGCAAAAATCGAGCATCATTTGCCACAAGAGGTGCAAACTGGTCCCGCAATTCGTGGCGATATAAAAACAATGAATACCCATTTAGCGATGCTAAAAACAGATAAAGAGTTAAAAAAAATATATAAAAAAATGAGTATTGGCATTAAAAATCACAATAACGTATAGTATTGTGATTTAAGCTTATTACTTTTGTAACCAATTATGAATATTTTTAAATTAAAAATAAATTTCGAAGAAAAAGGTAAATCTTCCGTGGAATTACCTATCGCTTCAGGGCAAGATGTTTTAGACGTTTGTTTAGATAATGGTATTGATTTGCAGCACAATTGCGGAGGCGTTTGTGGTTGTAGTACTTGTCATATTTATATCAACATGGGGATGGATAATATTCAAGAAATTTCTGAAAAGGAAGAAGATTTTATCGATAGAGCCATTCGTCCAAAAATTACTTCACGTTTAGCCTGTCAATGTATTTTGAAAGATGGAAATGTAGAAATAACTATTCCCGAT
>JAIEMU010000088.1 GCA_019751895.1 Sphingobacteriaceae bacterium
GCAAAGCAGCTAATCAAGATTATGTAAAAGCGCAATACAATTTAGCAATAATGTACCAAAATGGAGAGGGAACTTTAAAAGAGCTTAAACAAGCTTTCTATTGGTATAGCAAAGCAGCTAATCAAGATTATACTGCAGCACAATTCAATTTAGCAAATATGTACTACAATGGAGAGGGAACTTTAAAAGACCTTAAACAAGCTTTCTATTGGTTTGGCAAAGCAGCTAATCAAGACTTAGCTGGAGCGCAATTCAATTTAGGAATAATGTACTATTATGGAGAGGGAACTTTAAAAAACCTCAAACAAGCTTCCTATTGGTGGCGTAAAGCAGCTAATCAAGATCATGCTAAAGCGCAATACAATTTAGGAATAATGTACTATTATGGAGAGGGTGTTCTAAAAGATAGGACAAAATCAGCTTTTTGGATAAAAAAAGCTGATAAGGGTGGAAGCGAAGATGCTAAAACATTTTTGAAAGAAAAAAAACTTGGTACTAAACCATAAAGTGTGTAAGTTAAAAAAATTAAGGGTTTATAAGCCTCTTAATTTTTTAACTAATTTTAATTTACACAGTTTATGTTATAGTCTAACCTAAACACTTTATGGTTTAGTATCTATAAATCATTCTTGTCGTATTGATTTATTCTACCATTTTCAACAAATCACTTATGTCAGTATCAGGATTTGGTTTTTTTCGTTTAATAATATCTAATACAATATCTGAAAAATATGGATAATTAACAGTTTCAAGATCGATCTCAAAAATAAATATTGAAAGTTGGGTTAAAATTTTGTTTAATTTTACTTGAAAAGGTTTGCCTTCCATTCCCTTTACACTTTCTTTTTTATCTATTTCAATAATAGCTTTTATAGCTGTGTTTAATTTGTCATTAACAGTTTTGAAATTTTCTAAGTTTTCTTTTAATGCAGTAACTGATGTTGATGATTGCTTTATACTATTAACCTGAGAAATATGAAAATTTGTCTTCGTGGGATCAAATTTTTCTGTAAACAAAAATTTAGCCTTTAAATAAATTTCTAAATCTGCAATTATTTGTTTTATATCTGTATTTTCACCGATTAGCTTTTTATCTCTTTCTACAGAAGTGATGCTTGAAGAATTTATCAAGTCGTCAAAGCTCGTGTTTTTGTATGTGTTTTCAATTTGGTTAAAAGCTTCTTTTTTACCTTTTTCTTTTTCATCAGCAGCTTCGCTTTTACTTTTTTCATTAAGCACTTTATTTTCATCAACTTTTTGAGCGACTTGTTTTTTAAGGAAATTTATTGAATCTCTTTTTAAGGACAGTGTTTTTTCATTGGCCTCCTTTTCTGATTTAAATTTTTCTAATTCAGATAGCTGTTTCCTTAAACCTCCTATTGTATCTGTATATTTTTTTTTGCTATTCTGATGTTCTTTTGTCTGTTGTGTTTTAGTATCTTCAAGTTCTTTATTTTTAATTTTTTCTGTTTTCAAATCATTTTGAAGCTTGTTGATTTCTACAGCCTGTTTTCCGAATTTTTCTAAACAATCTTCTTGTGCATGAACATTACTAAATCTACATAACACTATAAATAATAATATAATTTTTTTCATTTGGGTAATTTTTAAATTTTATTGAAAATACTCATACGCATTAGAACTATCTTCTTTCAATTTGCCTTCCAATTTAGCGTATTCAGTATCTAAATTAATTCCGATATAGATGTCGTTGTATAAGTTATCTATCTCATTTTTTAATGGGGAAAACAATATATCATAATACTCTTTTTGAGATGAATACTTATCATACCTACCACTCCAATAGGTAATTTTATTATCTAAATATTTAACATGTGTTTTAAATAAAATTTGAGCCCCGGCACTTAAACTAGTTTTTAATCGTCTGCAATTTTTTACGTACTTATTTTCTAAATTGTTTTTTAAATATTTTTTAGAACGAATAATCATATTTGATGCCTTATAAACAGGAAATTCATTATTTAAATCAGCATAATTTGAAATCGATAATTTCGTAAACGAATTTATGAAGCCTGTTATTTCGTCATATTTAGCAAAAATATTAGTTATTTCATTCAGCTTTTCATCAACACGACTGTTCTTTTCCAGCTTCTCCGCTTCTCTACCGTATTTTTGTAAATCTTGATATTCGCTACGAATAAAAGCTAATTTTTTCAATTCCCAGTCCGAACCTTTAAAAACATAAAATGCTTGTTCAATAAATTTTTCGGAGTAGGCAGCATATAATTGATTTGACAGATTTTCTTTCCACTGATCATTTTCCGACTGAGTATTTCCAAATCTATTATTACTGTAATCATCTTCGATATAATATTTTATATCGTTGTAAGATTCTTTACAAAAAGAAGATTCTGGCACTTTTGTAAGTGCGTCAATTTTTTCTTCAATTTTATTTGTAAATTGATTTTGGGGCACTTGAATTTTCCCACTATCTGACACAGACATAAAGCCCCACAGTATAGCAACTGTAATAGCTCCTATTACTATTATAGCTAATGTTATTTTTACTATTTTCATTATTTATTTGAATTTTTTATGTAATCATTTAACGTAAGTTTCCCCCCTGAATTACCACTGTTTTTTGGATATGTTTTTGGGTTTTTGCCTAAAAATTTTGTCAAAACCGGATTATTTTTGAGATACGGGTCTTTTTCAACAGAAGTTTTACATCTATTAAATTCAGGCACCCCACCTATTTCCCAAAATTTTAATGCAACTTCAATACTCGTTTTCACATCACCTGAAATATCTTTATCTTTCAGATTTTTTAATTCGCTTTTTTTTAATTCCTCACCTTTCAAATATTCAATAGCTTTGGCATCATCAACATTTGTTGGTGCTGGTACTAGTTTTGCACTTGTTGGTTTTTCTACTGGCGCCTCTCCTTTTTTTGGATGTTCTTTCTTTACCTCTTGCGTTTTACCTTCTGCATTCTCTGATGTAGTATTTTCTTTCTTTAGCTCCTCTACAATTTCATTAATCTTTGTAGCGATTTGAGTCAAGGTTAGTTTTGAAACATCCCCAAGCTGGTTTTTAACTTCTTTGTATTGATCTTTCTCTACATTGTTCACGGCATTTTTAAACGACTCTTGTTTAGAACTATATGTGACGTTCTTTAAAGAATCAAAATTACATTCATTTATCTTGTTTCTCAGTTTGATTGCATTGTCAAGAAAATCGTTCTGTTTTTCCCAATCATTTTTATATTTATTTAACGTATCTAAAAACAGAGAATCTCCTTCTGAATAGATTTCTATTGTCTTAAGTGAAAGTGACGATTTATCAAGTTTTGGTTCGTTGGGCTTATCTGTCATAAACAAATAAATTACAAAACCCACTAAACATAAAATCACCAAGCTTATTATTATTATTTTGTTTTCTACTATGAATGTTTTTATTTTGTTTGGAAATTTTCCCCCACCATCACTATCGATAGTAGGGCTGGCTTCTTTGGATTGTTGAGGTTGTGTGATTTTATTTTTTTTAACAAAAACTTCAAAAACTTCATTCTTTTTCTCAGGGATAAATTTTATGGTTTGGGTTTCATAACCATCAATTTTTATAGACTCGGTATATTCTTTTTTAATCTCATCATCACGAAAAGTAAGGTGTTTACTCTCTAGGGAAACCTTATTTTCATCTAGTATTTTCAATGTAATAGTTTTGACTTGAAAAGTAAGCGCACCTTTATCAATGTAATTAGGAGTAAGCTTTATTTCCCTTCCAAACTCATCTATTGTATACCCAATTGTCCATTCCTTACCTTGTTCTTCTCCTGAAAAAGTAATGCTATTTTCAGAAACGTGCTTTTCTAATGTGTCGCTTTTGCAAGTGATTTTAGCATTAGTTATTTCATTTCCTTTGCTATCATTTATTGTAATTTTTACTCGTTTTTCAGTCGGAGTAAATTCAATTTTTTTATTACTTACATATATACAATGATCCTTTATTTCAAAATATTGATCGTTGACTAATTCTGATAATTCCTTTTCAACAAAAAAATCTTCATGATATGTTTTTGAATATGTAATGGTTACATTATTTTTTATGGAGATTTTATCGCCATTATTTCGCAATTTACCATTAGCTGTTATTGAAACATTACCGTTAGAATTATGTAGTTTGTATTTCTCTAAATCAATTTTGCCGGTAAGGTTGGCTTTTTGATCGTGTTTTATGATATCAAGTATAAGCTGCGATTGATTTTCTATAAACAAAATTTGCTTATATTCTTTGTATTCTTCTTGATATGGTGCATCTAAATATTTTTCAATTTCAGAAATGTGATCATAAACAATATAAGCTGCGTCTTTACTGCCATATTGGAAATTTTCATCAGTTGAAATCGGGTTAATCTTTACATCAAAGCTATTGGCATTATATTGAAACGACAACCAATCTTCTTGTTTTTGGTCATTTAATTTATAATCAGGGCAATAATTATGGACGTAACTATTTATTAACTCATCAAGCAAATTTTTAATATCAGCTCCTGACATTTTTTGGTTGGCAGACATAAAAATTGAAATACCAATATTGCCGATATTACCACGAAGGGTATCATAACCGATGATGTATTTTGTGAATATACAGCCTTCACCATTAAAAGCAATTGAGTAGGAGCTTTTACCATAATATTTTGAGCTGTTTTGAGCGTCTATGCGTTGTATATCCGATGCAAACTGATAAAACTCAGATGGCGTTGGTTTTGGATATAATGTATTATATCCATCTTTTCTTCCTTGAATAAAAATTTTCATATTTATTTGTTAAAAATATCTAAAATACTTTTTTTACTTCCCGCTATTCTTTCCAATAGAATTTTAACTATTTTTTTGGCGGAGGTTCCGTCAAAATCGCAAATTTCTTTAAAGTAAACTTTACCCAATGAAAAAGGTTCTACTTCCAATTTACCTCCATTAATACTATATTTTTTACAACTATTTTTTATTGTGTTGATGAAGGATTTATAATTCTCCTGTAAATACGTTTTAGCAAAATTTACTCTTTGGTTATAATCATCTATTGCATTACCATCTTGGTCCAGCATCAAATCACTTTTTGTAAGCACGATATATATCGCATCTGTTGATTTATTAAAAACATTATTATTTTCAAAATAGGTTGCAGCTGCCGCTAAATAGTCGCTTTGCGTTACACCGTTACCATCGGGTCTATTTTCTTTGTTATAATCTATAAAGAAAAAATGTATCTTACGATTATTGCTTTTTAAAAATCTATTTAAAGAATTAAAGGTGTCTTCGTGTGATTGAGTAGGAAATTGTAGCCCCGCATTCTTATTAAAAAAGCATTTAAAAATTTCACCACTCAATTCAATTAACGAGACTGAACGTTCTGCTTTTTCGTTTATATTCTTCAAAGAAAAGGGTAAGTATTGCGTTACTTCAAGTGGACTTGGGGCGGGAAGAAAATCGTCTGCCTCACCATTGTGGCTAAAAATATTTTTAAGTTGGTTGCTGTAGTTATAACCCGGTCCTGTTGCTATATTCAAATACCCGTCTTTATCTGCCATTTGCAATACGGCACCCAAAGCACACGTTTTACCCGATCCTGTGCCTCCCCAAAAATATACTTCTGTATATCCGTCAGGAATCGACGAAGGAGTTTCGCCTATTTGCAAAAAAGGAGCTTTAATATTATCTAAACTATTGATAGCGCTTGGTGGTATGTCACAATTATTAATAAGCTCTTCTTTCGTTATTGTTCCATTACCCAAATAATTTAATATGTCGTTAGCTGTATAGCTATTAGGATTTTGTTTAATTTTATCTAATATGTTCTGTTGTTGAGCCCTTTGTTTTCTTCTTTCGCTTTCTAAGTTATCTATTCTATCTTTGGCTTCACGCACATACTTACCGTTAGGTAAATTTGTAATATAGTCTCTTAATGAGTTCTCATTTCCATATTTTGCGCTTTCCCAAGCGGCATCGTCTTCATTATCCTTTTGAACTTGTAAAGCTGTAACCATTTTTTTTTTCTCTGCTTCTATACCAAGTATTGCTTTACGTTTAGTATTATCTAAATTGTTTGTAGCTTTTAATTCCTCAAGTGTTACAGTGCCTTTATTTATTGCATCGGCAAGTTGCTCTGCACTTAAGTCCTCAATGTTTTTTAAAACAAAATCTTTTTCTTCCATAGATCTATTCGTTTTTAATATGATTATAATTCGTTATTTGATGATTTCCCTGTTCCAAACAAAAGTTTAAATCCTGGAAACCTAGTGTGTCGTTTAGTTACAAACCATGACAACAGCATGGCAACCCACGTCAATAATGCGAAAAGCAAAGAGGTGTCAGATGGTTTTTCAACCGTGGTAAAATGTTGTTTAATATCATCAAAGGCTAGTGGGTAAGTAAAATCTTCTGATTGTTCACCGTTTTCACGCTTTTTTGAAATTTCAACTAAAGTAGATCGCCATTCGTTAGTTTTGGTTTCTATATCTACCACAACTTTTGTAATTCCAATAGGTTTCCAACTGTTAGTTGTGTTTTTGGCACTTGATAGCCAATTCGTAGCTACTTCTTTAATTCCTTTCTGGGTTTTGGTATCGCTATAATTGGTAGGAAATAAATTTGCATTTATGTTTTCATTTTTTTTGTCTATTTGAGTTATATCTGATGTTCCGTTTTTAAAATCATAATTTGCATACTCACTTGGATTTGTTGCTTTTGCAGATACAACACTTCGAAGTTTACTTTCATATAATTTTTTACGGTTATCGACATACGATTCGTAAGCGGGAAACATTTCTTCGGCTTGTGTAATGCTTGTTTGTATTTTGCTTACTATTTCACTTTCATTTGCCGATACAGTGAAATAATGCGAAAACGGCATATAGGTGAAAAGTCCAAGCAAGAATGTAAATACAGCCAATAATATTACTTCCCACCAAAAACATCTTTTAAAATCAACACTTGTTCGTTTTAATTGTTTGGCCATAAAGGCAGTACTGAATAAAACTATAGTAATTAATAATGCTACCGTAATGCTTTTGGGTATGTCATCTAAAGTTAAAAAGCTTGTACCTAAAAAACATATAAAACCAAAACCTAATGCGGTTAAAATGGTAATTACATCTGCTAATGAAAATTTTGATTGGTTCATTTTTATTTATTTATCTTATGATTATTTATTTTTCAATGTAAAAGAACATATTTTTATAGTTTCTTTTTCTTTTTTAATTATTCCCTCAAAGTTTTCAGTTTTATCTCCATATTTTACAGTTATTTTGTATGGCGTATCTTTAATGTTTATATGTCTTTTAAAGTATGATAGATAAACATTGTAAGTGCCTTTGGGTGCTTTTCCCTTTTGCCAAAAAATATTTTCAATAGGTTTTGTATTGTCGGGATATTCTACATTCATATCAAACTCTAGCTGTCCTCCACTTGGCACAGAGCGATTTTTAAAAAAAATGGTATGCCCATTAGGGTCTTTACAAATTAAATCCAAATCATTGTAATTACCCCAACGTAATAATACCTGCACATCACCCGATGAAGGTTTGGTCGTACAATCGGTAGCTTCACCTGTTTTTACTTTTTGTAATGCTTTGTCTATTTGGATTAATTTAGCAATGTTTCCTTTTGTTTGTAACCCTGTGCTTTGCAAAATACAGATAATTTGTTTGGTAGTAAGACTTTTATTTATACTTTTCATTAAAGCAACAGCACCTGCAACAATTGGAGCAGCCATACTTGTCCCGTCCATTGTTTTATAGCTGTTATTACCAACACAACTGAAAATACCAACCCCTGGAGCAGATATAGTTGTATGTTTTCCATAATTACTAAAATGACTTTTACTATAAGTACTCTTGTTCTTGTTAATAGCCGAGACTACAATAAAATTATCAGGACGTTGCAGTGCATCAATACCGGCAAGTACATTGTCGTTTCCGGCCGCTACTACTATTGTAGCTTTATGTTTTGAAGCAATTCTTGAAATTTCTAACCACAACCGTTCTTCCTCTTTAGAATGATTGTTAATTAAATTTTGTTGTGCATTTTTGGATAATTTAGATAGGCCTGTATGACTGTTCCCTAAAGATACATTTATTACATCAGCACCCTGATAAATGGCATACAAAATCCCATCCAAAACAGAAGAAGTTGTCATCATTCCATTTTTATCTGCAACTTGAATAGGCATAAACTTACAATTAGGAGCAACGCCACAAATACCTTTCCCGTTGTCGGCAAGTGCAAGTGCTGTACCGGCAACATGTGTGCCATGGTCAATTTTTTGAGGAAATATTTTTTGTGAATGCAACCAAACATTATAAGGTTTTACAACTTTACTACTTAATTCAGGGTGATTTAAATTAAAACCATTATCTACAATGGCAACTGTAATTTTTTCAGAACCCTTGGTAATATTCCACGCCAAGGGTGCTTTAATAGTGTTTAGATACCAAGATTTATTTTGGTCCGAAAATGCGGGGTCGCTTGGCGTATCAGTACCTTCAAAACAAGCTTCACCAAATACAAAAAGGTTATATTTGGGAGCAAAATCAGTAGGTATTTCATTTTTTAGTTTTTCATATTCTTCCGAAGGTATTTCTAATTGCATCCGTTTTACTACATCATCATAATAAATGATTTTATATTTAACTTCTGGATATTTCTTTTTAAAATCTCTTGCCAAATCAAGTATAGATTTGGTTTCATTTTCCATTATAATATTCAAACGATTAGCAATGACTGAAGGATTTCCGGGTTTAATTCCTGGGTTTTCGTCTATTGGCGGCATTACACCTTGATAAGGAGGTAAAACATCCTTAAAATCTGGTGGAGTTGGAACAGGTTTATATGGGTTTTCAGGATCGTAAATACCTCCTTTATTTTCATCAGCAACATCATTTCCAGAATTAGGAATATCACGATGCACAGCATTTTCATCATCATTTACACCGCCTGTATGCGAATTGCAACCACGAAACAACCAAGAACACAGAAATAAAAGTAAGATGATTAGTAACAACCAAAAAAGCCATTTCAAACAACCACTACCTGTTAAAAACAACCATAATCGTTTCCACCAAGGTTGTTTTTTAGGAGAGACAATTATTGGTGGTATTTCACGATATTGAGCGGTAAAAATTTCATCTCCGTAAACACTAAAATTCTTTGGATCTTCGTTCCATCCAATAAATTCGTAACCTTCTTTTTCTTCTACTTTTGGAATTTCACTTTCCCAAACAGAATCGCCTGCATATTTTGAATATTCGCTTTGTCCGTAGATTCTGCCATTGTCTCCCGCATTAAAACGAACTGTAAATGGGTTGATGATTGAAGGACTCTCCAAAGTTTCTTGTTTAGTTTCTTCAATAGGAGTTTCTATTTGCGGCTTTTTTTTAATTAAATTCTTACGAATTACACTAAAATCTTCACGTACATTTTCACGTAATTGCATACCCCAAGCAGCCAAAACAACTTTGTTATCATAGCAATAAACAAAGCGGTCGTCTAAATATTTTATTGCATTTGAAAGAAATATTGCTTCATCTGTTTTACCAGTATTTTTTAGTTCTTCAATTTTGTTATGATAATAAGCAAGCGTATCATTTTTTAAATTTTGATATTTAGTATAATCATTACCTTGTAATTCCGCAAAAACTTGAGGCTCTTCATTGGCAATTTTACCTTGAAATTCTATTTTATTACCATCATTTACTGGATATGAAATGAAATCTTGATATTTAGAATCAATATGATTTTTAATAATATTAGCAAGCGAATTATATCGGTCAAAAATTGTCTTTCCTTCAATAATTTGAATAGATTTGAAATACCTCAAATCGGTACTAAACAAGGGTTCGTGGTTAATTACTTTTGCCATAATTATTAATATTTTATGGCTTTTGAGTCCGCTATAATTTTACCCAATTTTTCATTAGCCGCCACATCATAGTTTGGAATATCACAAACATAAACAAAGCCAACTTTTAAACGATTATACCACTCCAAATAATTGCGATAACTTGGCAGCGTTTTCATTTCTTCTGGTCTAGATTGAATTATTTCTGTCCAGTTTTCAATACGGGTAAAGAGTTCTTCAAGTGAATTTTCTTTAGGATTATTGTTTTCTTCTAAAATTAATCCTAAATTATTTTGTTGATTAGCTTGTTTCAAATCATTTAATGCCGATTCATCAAGGTATTCAAAACCTATGGTCTTAACGCATTTATTTAGCAATTCTGCACTAATATCTGCAATAATTTCATAAGGTAAATCGGATCTATTATTAACATCAACATAACTTTTTATTTTTTCGGCAATGTGTTTGGCTATGTCTAATTTTTTAAATAGTTTTTGAAACATATCCGTTATTTCTTGCAAGGCAGAACTTCCTTCTTTTGCCAAAATTTGTTGAATCGTATGTTTTTCGTTGAGATTTATATAAACAAACCAATACTCAATCAAAGCTTCTGCTAATTGTTGCGCATTGGTTTTTATTAAACCAGAATTATTGCTAATTAATTCATTTAAATCTACTTGAAGAGCTTCAAGTTCTGCTCGGAAAACTTGTTTCTGCTCTTCGCTTGTTTTTTCATAATGTAAACATAAACGTTCAAAATAAGTTTCTACAATATCATCATTCAAAACAGGAACTTTTTGTCTGTAAGTGCTATATTTATCTAAATTGATAATGTCACGATGCTCAATGTTATCAACTACTTTACGATAAAGTTCAAGTACAGAGCCTTCGTCAATCATTAAATCTTTCATTAATTTACCATAATGCATAATTCTATCAGCTCTAAATTCAGTATCAAGTAAAAACTGAATATTACCTGCTGTAGATTTTGCTTTTTGCAGTTCTTCGTCTTTATCGGTGCTATGAAAGTGTTTTTGTAATTCTGTAAAAACTACTTGAGTAATTTCATTAAGTTCTTTATATGTTTTTTCTCGTACGGCATTATTAATGTTGTTTGCAACAACAGTTAGTTTGTCAATAATCAAATGAGTTCCGTCTTTATTGATACTTGCTGCCTCGTCCCATGATTCAACTGGATTTTCAAAATGTCGTTTTACAAAGTCATACTCAAGAAATGATTGACGTAATTTTTTCAGAAAATTCGGAAATTGAGGAGTTGGAACCTCTTCTAATTCCTTTTTGTTTTCGTTATACCCTTTAAAAAGGTTACTTGGCGTTTCCGATTTTTCAAAATCACGCAGTAAAAAAATATTTTTAAAATCAGGCTGAGATTTTGTCCAGTTTTCAAACCAAGAATACGTTACTTTTTCAAAATATTCTTTTTCTAAAGTTGTAGTAAATCGTTGCAACCAACGATTGCTTAATGGTGTTCCTCCATCGACTTTATCGTGCAATGGGTTGTAAGATAAATTGATGTTAAAAAAAGTGCTGATGACAAAAAGTGGTGAAATTTGAGCATTTGTAATAAATTCTTCTCTTTTTTCAGGTGTGTCACCTACAATTTTATTAACCCAATTATTCAACAATCTTGGCATAATTCGTTGTGCTGTTTGTTCGTGTTTAGCACAAAAAATTAGAATGGTTATTTTTTCATTATCAGAATATTTATTGAATAGATAAGCGACTTTACCACGCAAAAGTAAATCGGGTATAGTTTTATCTTCAATAGCTTCTAAAGGTTTTTCCATTCTTGACCTTGCACCAGGAAAATCTAATAAATCTGTTTCCTTTAAAAACGGTTTACTATTTAATAAAGATTCAGGCTGACTAAATACTAATTCTGCTGTTAAGGCACATAAAAAAGATTTAGCAAAATCAAGTTCTTTATTGTTTGGTAATAAAACTTTTGTTGTTGCGAAATAATGCGTTTCTATTTTGTCTGCTACGGAATAAATTTCTCTCAAACGCTTTACGTCTAATAATGTTCCGTGAGCATATAAAACAGATTCAATTGGTAAATAAAGTTCTTTTTCAAAATTTAATTTTTGAAATTCACCAATCAATTTATCTAAAAGCGTTGTAAAAGTTTCATTTTTATTCCATAAAAGCGAAAATATTTCTTTCCATTCATTTGGAGTGGTTTTAGTAATTAATAACGAAATTTCAGTAAAGAATTTTGAATCAATTACTTTGTCTGCTTTCTGAAAATATTCACCAAAATAATCTTGCATATCAAGTACATCATCTTCCGAAAACACTTCTTGTTGAATGGGTTTATTTCTGAATTTTTCTTTTAATTGTAAAACTTCTGTGTTAATTTCTTCTGTTGATAGAAAATGAATATTTTGAGATGTTTTGAGGTTAATATCATTATAAAAACTATCGCAAAGAACCAATACAATATCCGCAGGCGATAATAAAATTGCTTTAATTGGATATTTAGAATTAATTGGCTTATAATTAACCGAAAACCTTGAAATTAAACTAGTAGATTCGCTTCCGCCACCAGGGGGATTTATTTCTTCAATAAAATTATGGAATTTGCCAGTTTCATTTGTTATGCCAAATGGTTTAGCGTTTTCAGTCAACAAACTACTTATCAAATAAGATTTACCCACTTGACTTTCGCCATACAAAGCAGCAGCAGGATTACCCTCTAATGCAAATTTCTTTTTATTTAATTTTCGTCGGCAGTTTACTAAATTACGAGTAGCATTTTTTTGTTTTTCGCCATCTAGTGAACTTTTTATCCAAACAGTAGATTTTTCAATTAATTCAAGCTGTTGTACTATCTTTTGCTCCATTTTCATTAATTGTTAGAATTGTTAATACTCAACGAAAACACCCCTGAATCAAGCCAAAAGTTTTCAATTTCACTCATACTTTGCACTTGTAAAATGATGAAATTTTTGTTCATTGGATTGCCGTCTTTATCTGTAATTTCTTCCATTTTTAACACTTCAACATCCTCATTTATATCACGTTCAATGGTAATTTTAAGTGGCATTGAGTTTGTAATTTTCTCTTTTTCTTTCTTTATTTCCTGCTGAACAGTATTTACATCAACCGTTTCTTCAAATCGTCCACGCACACGGTCTTCAATTTTATAATCATTAAAATCGATCGTATAAAAAGGTCTGGAAGGATAGGCAAATACGTTTAATTGACGAACACCAATTCTAAATGGTAATGAAGTAATTTCTACAACTGCACGATTTTTTTCTTTTGAAATAATGGTATTTATAAATTCTAAATTTTCGCTTAGTTGTCCAAAATAATTGGTAGTAGGTAATAGTCGTTTTTTTAATTCGGATAGGTTTAATGAAAACCCATTCAACCCACCATTTTCGGCAATTTGACCAATCATAGCACCTGTGGTAATGATTGATTTTGGATTTATAAATTTACCGTTTCCGTCAATAAATGGATGTCGTTTATCTTCGGGATACCAACGCCCAACACGATAATCGTTCATGGATTTTAAACGATTAGGCGAAATAGCATAATGTTTCAAAAATAAATCTGTTAATGGTTTTAATGAAGTTGGACGACCTGACAACAAAACAATATCACAAGAATAATGTGAAAATAATGATGAAATTTTACCGATTAAAGAATCAAATGTTTTTTCAACAATAGCTGAAATTGTTTTCCGTTCATATAGCCATTGTAAGCTTTCAATCTCAAAACCAAAATGATTTTTAAAATGCTTCAACACAACTTGTGTTGGCTGATTTTGGCTAAAAACATCGCTAAACGATAATATTTTACTTTCTTCTTTATTTTCTTTTAATAGTTCCAAAAAATAAGAAACTATAGGTACAGAAATTTGTAGATTAAAATCACTTCTCAACTGTTTGTTAAGAGAAGAAACACCAACATCGGTCCCTAAAAAAGGTTGCAATAATTCAATTGGATTTTTTTCAATTGAACGTATTTTTTTTACAATTGGCGAATATTCTCCTTCTATAACAAGTGTTTGAACTAAACTTTTTAACAAATCATCTCCTGCTTTATAAAAACTTTCCCAAAATAATGGAATAGGTGTTAGTGAGCATTGTCCTACTGAGTCTTCGTATTTATACGTTGCTATCATAACATCAGTAGTTCCTGCACCAATATCAACCGAACCTACTGTAAGCGATTTTTTATTATAATCCCCTAAATCGTTTCTAAATTTACCGTACAATTCAAAATAATTCTTTACATTTTTTTTGTATCGTTCTTTGATTTCTGCATACAGAAAAACAAACTGTGCGGCTGTTGCTTCATCATATATCCATTCCGTACATTCTTCTTGTATCGATAGTTTTTTAGCAGAGGGAATAATCTGTATTCGTCTGCGTATTTCGTTTTCTTCAATGCTTTTTGAATACGTTTTTTCAAAAAATCTATCCAACATAATCGCGGCATCTTCTGCACATTTACGTAGGGCAACCTGCTCTATTCTTGACATCGCTGTAGGACAGGTTACTATAATTTTTCCAATTTTCCTTAGTGTAGATTCATTACCCCAATGCTTGCGTTGATCGTAACTATTAATTTGCATTTTTGCTTGAGCTAATATTTCAAGAAAAGCAAATGTCATTAATGCTTTACGAGAATATTTCGTTAAAACACCTCCTTGTCCTTCAATATTTAAAGTGCCGTCTGCATTTAATTGCTCGGAAATACCGTGAATGTAAATCGGTTTCAAGTTTTCTCCTTCCAATTGAACAAATTCCCACTCTTGTTTTTGTAGTTTTGTATCCCACAAAAATCGTTTAGGGCTTGAAAATGTAGTTAGTTTTTCTGCTCCTGTATTCAAATTTACAGATTTGTGTATTAAATTATTGGCTTCTTTACCCAAGCGTATCATTGAAGGATAAACAAACTGACGTGAATTTATTAAGCCCAAATTACCACCTAAATCTGCCTCACGAAAAGCTAAACGCATATCAAAAGAATCTTTGTGTTTATTTATTTTTTCTTCATCAACAGGTACTGTAAAATCTTGCAACTCCAAAGGACTTGATTTAGTAAAGTCGCCATTATCAAATAATATAGCGCAAGTACGAGAGTTTCCAATATCTACAACCAAATCAACATTTTGACAGGCTACATTTTGATTGTTAAATAACGTAATTTTAGGTAAAACATTAGCTTGTTCTATTAATCTAATTAAGTAAATATATTGAGTTAGATAGTTTAATTTTGGTTTTTGTCCTTTGTAATCATTGATGTTTTCAATGTTATGAAATTGTTTTAAAATATATTTATCTACCCAATCACAATTATATGCTTCCGAACAATAAGCTATTAGTTTAAACTCGTTATTACAAAGAGCAAATTCTTTTGATTTTTCAGAAATATTTGTAAAAACAGGAGTTTCATTCAAATCTTCATCTTCAAAATTTACATCTTCAAAGCTACTAGATGTATCAAAAGCCAGTAAAAGATTGTATTGGCGAATTTCGCCATCAATATCTACCGGAATTAGTTTAAACCGACACCAATTGGTTGGTCCAAACTCTGAATTTTTGCCGTTGAGAAGAAAAAATGGCATTGGAAACCAAACGTTTTCAAACTTGTCAAAATTAATTCGTCTAACTCCAATTGAAAAGCAACCTGAATCCTTGGAGTCTTCGGTATCAATTTGTATAATTGAATTTTTATTGAACTCATCATCATCTATGATCGTATCCCAACTTTCGGTTATTTTATAGTCATTTCTTTGAATAGCATAACCGAGTTCAGATAAATCAGTTTTTTTTACCCAAACTTCTTCCTCAGAAAAAAAGTGAGCAATTTCTAATTTTAGTTGGCTATCTTGCGAATCTAACCATTCGTGAAAAAACATTTTGAAATTGTTATTCAAATCAATTTCAAGTGGAATGGTAAAAAGTTGAATTCCTGTGTTTGCTATTAGGTTCATGTGCTACTTCAAATTGTTTAAATGTTTGTTTGGTGTATCCTTATGACGTTCCATATAAATTTGTGCTTAAAAATATCAAATATTACTTTGTCTTCTTTGAGTTATGATTTTTATTTATAAAGTCCTTATGAGTGAGCCTTTTATTTTCCCTATTCAGCTGCATCTTTTACAGTTGTAATGCAACTAATGACTGGTCAGAATTTTAAAGCTGCTGAAACTGAGTCACCATTTATTACTGCCCTAACTAACGAACTGTTGTCTTTTCGTATTTCAACTTTGCCGCCTTTGATTTGTAAAATGTTCATATATTTTGTGTCTGTGCTTACTCTAATCGATTTTAATTATATCTATTGTTCTTGTCAAATTATACATTCCCATTAACATCTACTGCCACACCTCTTCAGGGTTACGAAATTGTACATTGCTACTGCTTCCGTCAGCATAGCGATAGCTACTCCTTACCAAAGGAGCTTACCCCGTAAATTTCTTTTGGAATATCCCATCCTATGTTTTTAATCACAATAGGCGAAATAATTTGGTTTAAGCCTAATGTATAATTGATTTTGTTGGTAGAGATAATTGGCGCTTGCGCTTTTACTTTAAAAGCTGTTACCAAACACAGCAAAACAACAACGAATGTCTTTTTCATTTAACTAATTCTATAAGATTAAGCTTTACTAGCAGGTAAAACACCGTATATTTAAGTTTTTGTGATTTTCACAAATATATCAAAAAATATTCGTTTTTTTAGTGGTTATTCGCACTGTTTTTTAGGCTGTATAAAGGAGACGACGTACTGGGGAAGAAACTTTGACGTTATGCTATTTAAAGATAATATAACCAAAGAGAACCTTTTAAATATTATGTCCAATATGAGACAAATTCGGTTTATATTTAAGTGCATTGAGGGGCAAAAAAGTGCATTGAGGAGGCGATTATACGTAAATTAATGAGTACTTTTACGACATGGAACCACAGAAAACTACCGAAATATCGCAAACGCTCAATGAAAATTTAGCACATCATTCAGAAATGTTGACGCCTTTAGAACAA
Source organism: Sphingobacteriaceae bacterium (assembly GCA_019751895.1). Taxonomy (GTDB): domain Bacteria; phylum Bacteroidota; class Bacteroidia; order Sphingobacteriales; family Sphingobacteriaceae; genus Pedobacter. The sequence continues at coordinate 16,889 of JAIEMU010000088.1, forward strand.
CAAGCATTAATGGATGATTTTTACCAAGCTGCAAAGAAGTTGGGGTTGCCCAATGCAGAAGATTTTCTAACTTTGGAAGATTAACATCTCTTTGCTTATTAAAGATTTTTCTTTAAATAAAGACCTATATGAAGCCTATTTAGTACTCTCTAGAGAGTTGAAGGTTGCGAAACGCAGAAAGTCGCTCGGTGATAACAGCAGAGGAATGCAGTAAAAAATAATTAGTAAAACAGAAGATGTAGTCGAAGAAGGTGAAATAGCTCTAGAACAATGTGTTTGATAAATTATTCCAAAACACTTTTTTGTAGGGTCCCCAAAAAAGAATATTTTAAAAACAGAAAATGCCTGAAATAGTAAACGACAAACAAGTATTCTCTTTACTTGAGGTAACGAAAAGCATACAGAAGACACTTTCGGACAGATACAAAAGTTCGTTTTGGGTTAAAGCCGAAATGAACAAGTTGAACTTTTATAAGCAATCAGGGCATTGCTACCCAGAATTAGTAGAAAAGAAAGACGGAAAGGTAATTGCTCAAATAAAATCAAACTTGTGGAAGGGCGACTTTAATAGAGTAAATAATAATTTCCAAACGACATTGAAAGAGCCATTGAAGGATGGTATCAAAATTCTCTTTCAAGCTAAAATTTCATTTGACCCTTCTCATGGTCTTTCATTACAGATTATAGACATTGATCCCAGTTACACACTGGGGGACCTTGAAAGAGAAAAACAAGAAACCATAAAACAACTAAGAGAAGAGGGTATTTTTAACAAAAACAAAACCCTAAAATTGCCATTATTACCTCAAAGAATTGCGATAATTTCAGTTGAGACGAGTAAAGGATATGTTGATTTTCTAAAAGTCATTGAAACCAATTCATGGAAGTATAAATTTTTTCACCTTCTGTTTCCATCACTACTTCAAGGAGAAAAAGCGGTTCAAGGTATAATAGCTCAACTTAAAATGATTAAAAAAGTAAAAAGTCATTTTGACGTTGTTGCAATTATTCGTGGCGGCGGCGGAGACGTTGGACTGTCCTGCTACAACAATTATGAATTGGCAAAGGAAATCGCGTTATTCCCTATCCCTGTAATTACAGGGATAGGGCATGCAACAAACGAAACAGTTTCAGAGATGATTTCGTTTTCAAATGCAATTACACCGACGGAATTGGCTGATTACCTACTGCAAAAGTTTCACAACTTTTCTGTTCCAGTTAAAGAGGCGGAGAAAAAAGTAATAGACAAATCTAGACGGCTTCTTAGTGAAGAAAATGCAAAATTTCAATCAGAGGTAAAACTATTTCGCTCTGTTACAGAAAATATTCTCATTACAAATCGAAACAAAGTTAAAAATGCAACAAGTTCATTGCTTCAGCATGCACAATTCATTTTTAAAAATCAAAACGAATATCTGCGAACAGTTAAAGCAAATTTTGTAAAAGAAACAAACGTCTTTTGTAATAATAGAAAACAGGAGATAATAAATTTCGCTATTACAATTCGAAAAGATACGCATTCACAGCTAAATCAATTCAAATTCATCGTTTCTCAATTAATGGTAAAACTGCTCTCGCAAAGTGGATTCAAATTCAAAAGCAGCTTGCTTGAACTAAATAATATTGAGAAAAACATTGCCAACATGAGCCCGGCAAATGTTTTGAAGAGAGGGTATAGTATTACACTTCTCAACGGAAAAGCAGTTAAGACCATTGCACAAGTAAAAAGTGGCGACTTAATAACCACAACAGTTTTCGAAGGGGAAATCATTAGCGTTATAAATTCAACAAATAAAACAACAAATCAATGAGCGAAAAAGTAAATTATACAGAGGCGTTTGAAGAACTTCAAACAATAGTTTCAGAAATAGAACAAGGTGAAATTTCAGTTGACGAACTTTCTGAAAAAGTAAAAAGAGCTGCACAACTAATTAAAATATGTAAGCTAAAATTGACAACAACAGAAGAGGATGTAAATAAAATTTTGAAAGAGCTTAGCACAGCTTCATCTGACGATGATGAATAAAAAAATCGAGTGCTTTTATTGTTTTTAAGTCGTTAAATTTAATAACACAAGACTACCGAATTGAGGCATTAAAGACGGAGATACATTCGTTGTTTTGAAGGGACGAAAAATCATTCAATTTAATTACCCAAATCAAGTATATTTACAAAAATCAAGTAATAATCAGGAATTCGCTTTTATTAATTGAATTCCCCATTTTTAAAATAATGCCTTCACAAAAAACCAAATGCAATTAGAATATAAAGATTACTACTTACGGACAATTGTAAAGGAGAAAAATGGCCTTAAATTAGTTTTGGGTGGAACAGGTTTGGGTAAAACTCATGGTATGAGAGAGGCCGTAAAACAGTACCTAAAATCTGACGGAGAGAAAAAGAAGCAATTTATTTACATTACCAATCGACACAACTTAATCACAGAGCAAAAAAAGGAATTTGAAAAAGCAGGTTTTAAATGTTGCTATTTAAAAAGCAACAAAGAAATAATTCTTGACTTGCTTAAAAGCAAACAAATTCAAGAACTTATATCAGAATTTGAAGAAATAAACTTCTTCAAATTTGATGAGGTGTTTAAAAGTAAATACAAGAGAGAAGCCAAATTCAAAAGACTGATTGAGGGAATAGAATACAAACAACACCTTCTGAAAGCAGAGAAACAGAAGAAGTCAACGCTACAAAAAGCCATTGAAAATGAACTGAATTTAGAATGTGATGAACTTTATAAATTACTTAGAACACAGATTGTTCAAGTTGGGCAGAAAAACGACACACTTTACGAAAAGTTAAAAACAAACAAGTTTGTTTGGAAATTATTCCCCTATATAGAATTTGAGAACAACCCTGATGCAAATATTTTACTTGTAACCATTCAAAAAGTTTTGATGGGTTTTTTTGATGGAAAGAAAGATGTCAAAATAGCCTCCATTGAAAATAGAATTGTCTTTCTTGACGAGTTTGATTTCTTAGAACAAGAGATTCTCAAAACACTTTGTGACGAGCCTTCAATCATAAACCCATTGGAGTTTGTGAGAATTTTTTACGAGAAATTCAAGCATTGGTCGGTAGCCGATTTTTGGGACAGTACAGAAGAACTAAAAAAAATTCGTGAACAATTTAATGCTGTTATTGAATACTTAGATAAAACAACAAAGGAAAAGGGTCTAAACTTTCCACGCGTAATTGACTTTCGGTTAGAAAGTAAACCCGAAGAAAGTGCAAATCCATACATGCTTTTTCAGACAAATGAAATCATTACGCCAAAACCATTTTTTCTCAAAGAAAAAAACAACTCTTGGTATATTCAAAATAAAAAAACAAGTGAATCTGTTTCGCCGTTTCACTTGTTTAACATCTTAGCTATTGCAACAAATAAAATACTTGGAGTGTTTCATTACTTCCAAAAAAATCAAAATTTAGGCTCAGAAATTATTCAAGCGATTTGGAATCAGAAGAATGATAACATTGGTGGACGGTATGAAAATTACATAAACGAAAATTGTTTATATCATAGAACGAAAAAACAATCAGGACGAGAATACAAACTTTACAAGGATAAATCGCCGTATGAAATTGGTTTTCGTTTAGTGAAGCTGGCAAAACGAACAAGCAGCTTTGATCCCAACAGTGCAGAGTTAGGGCAAGTAGAACTTTCCACTTCACCTGAAGCCGTTATAGCAAAACTATCCGACAACAATCTTGTGTTCGCTTTGTCAGCAACAACAGATATTCCAAGAATGCTTAAATGTTTCAACATTGCTTGGCTTGAAGAGAACACCACTTTCATCTCACTTGAAAAAGAAGACTACGAAATAATAAAAGCAAGAAGAGACAGAAAAATGAATTTAAGGCAAACTCAAGTTTCTTTAAAAATTGCCGATAATCTTAGCGAAGAACATCCACTAGGAAATGTCATTAATAATTTATTTAAAAGTGGTTATTTCGATAAAGGAAATGAACATGAGAAAGCCGCCACACTAAGATATGAGAGAATTTTAAGGATGTTTGATACACTTTATAAATGTGCAAACGGCAATAAGTATTCTCACCTTATTTTTGTTTCAACCTTTGGAGAGTTTAAAGAAATCATTGATTATAAGAGAAATGAAAATTCTCTGCTCTTTTCTCAATTAGACAAACATGTTTTTGATTGCACACGATACAGTGATAAGGTCGATAAATTCTTTAAAGCAACCATAGACGGCAAGCAATGTTCCATTTTGTTAATCAATTCAGATGATGCAAAAGAACTTCAAGAAAACCCTGAATATTTGAAAAAATACAGAAGCTGTTTTGAGATGAAAGAAAAAGTATTTGTAATTACTCAATATAAATCTGCAAGCAATGGAATAAACCTACCATGCTATCCAAAAATGGGGGTGTTTGAAAAAGACTTTGAGGGGATACATTTGTTAGAAAAAAATCATTTTTGGTTTGATAACAGCAAAGATTTTAAGGATTTTAAGAACAACGAAAAACAAGCGTTATGGTACTTATGGAAATTGAAGGATGATGGACAATTTAATCTAGGGCAATTTAATCTTTGTTTAAAGTCCCGGGACAATAGTAAATCTTACGGAATAGACATCAAAAAAATAAACAACCTTTATAAAGAAAAAGCAGATGAGGAAGTTTTAAATTCCCTTGCTTTATTTCATCAAGCATTAGGACGAATAGAAAGGAGAGACGAAAAAATTCCCGAAGTAGATATTACACTTGACAAGCAAGTGTTTGACATCTTCTATCAATTCCTATCATCAGAAAAGTTCAAAGACCTCGTAAAGAAACGAGAAGATATTACTTCAGCTCTAATTCTTAATGTTCACCAAGCGGTAATTGAAGAAGCGAAACGACTAAATATAAAAGCTGAGTTGAACGCACAAAAAACATTTGCCGACAAGAACATGCTTTCAAAAGAATTAGTAGCCGAAATGTTAAATGAGATTAACAAGGTTAGAGAAGGTGTTTATGATGAAGCCGTTTCAAACGAAATTAAAACGGCATGGACAGATTTAAGAGAGGCATTGTTAAGACACGATTTCAATAAGCAAATTAACCTCGATATAATTGGTAAAACTATTTATATAAAAAGGGATTTTGCTTTTGAAACAAAATACATCAACAGGAACAAAGAACTTCACATAGACACAGATAAATTTAAAGTTTACAAGGAAAAAGCACCAAACAGAAAGCTCTCTACTTGGAATTTAGACTTAGCTTACAAGATAATTTCAAAACATTCTTTACTTAAAAAACTATTTGAAAAGAATGGTTATAAAACCACTTTTGACATAAAACCAAACACGATTAACCATATATTGACACCATACATTTACCAAGCAATCCTTTTAGGAGCCATCGGAGAACAAGCGATTAGTTTTCTTATAGAAAACAAAGGAATAACGCTTGAAAACTTTGACCAGTTAGAGAACTCGCTTTTTGAAATAGCAGATGCAAAAGTGAAAGACCTTCCAATTTATTTTGACTTCAAAAACTTCGGTCAAAACACACTTGACAAATTTTCATTCTTATCCAACAACATAAATTTTGATACTGAGTTGAACTCAAAAGAGTTTGCTGAAAAGATAAAAGGTAAATACGATTTGCTGAAAAATAAAAACAGCAACTCTATTCTTTACGTACTCAATTTGTTTTCAGACCAAAAAAGAAATCCCGACTTTTTTGACGAGAATATGAAACGAGTTACTTATGAAAAAGACAGCTGTATAAGAATAATTCCAAGTGTTTTGAACCCTGATAACATTGAGAAGTTTTCAGTAGATTTTGAAGCATCTTTAAAACTCATAAACATTTATGAAACAACAACAATGTAAAACATCTTCAATAATAATTGACATAGAAAACTCTTCATTCAAAAAAATGAACGAAGCTTTTTCGGTTTATGAGTTCAAACTTCCTTCTTTCATTAAAGACAAGTTCAATGAGTATGCAATACTTCACAACTGGGCAAAGGATAATTTGAATCTCCCCTACTATCTTAATACTCCTTCAAAAAGGATTTATGTTTTAGTACCAACCAAAGAGCAAGCTCCTGAACTGACTTTTGAGGACAACAAACTTTCTTCTCTACAATTTGCAGATTTCAACACAAAAGAAAAATTTCATATCACTATAAAACTTTTACTGGCGAAATATTTTGAACTCTCTGAAAACTTTGTAAGCAACGATAAATTTTTCTTACATGCAGATGTAAACCGAGCAAACAGTTGGGCAACTGTTTTAAAGATTGACCTGACACACAATTACAAGAACAAAAATGAGTTAGAATTTTCGGTAAAGGATGCCGCAAATCGTTTGAAAAAAATTTCATTGGAAGCGTATAATAAATACTTTTTGAAAAAAATTGTTTACGGTAAGTCAATCAAAGGCGGTCAACTATTTTTCAAACAATTAAAACGAAGTGAAATAAGGAAATTTGAATGCGAACTTTTTGCAGAATCAAATTTCAATAACTCAAACGGAGGAAAAACAAAAATCGACTTTCATTCAATTGATAGTTTGAAACACGAATCGTCAAAATCTTTTTTGCTTGAAAGGTTTTCCGGGAATTTTTTGACGTTCCTTAATGATTATGGAATAAAGGCCAGTGCAAAGGTGTTAAATCTTGAGAAAATAGAAATCAAGAACAACAAAGCAATTCTTGATATAAAGAATTTTAATGTTTCCCTTATTGATGGAAGAAAAGTTAAGAAACTTTCTTTGACAGAAATTTTTCAAAACTCTGATGCAATTACTTTCACAGAAAAAACAATTGCAGACCTTATGGACAACGACACTTGTTTGTTTGTAATGGACTACAACAAAGAGGACTTTGAGGAAAGGTTCAAAGGAGAAATTGACCCTTATAAAACATTTAAAGAGAGTTTGAAACATGTAAATATTGCAAAACAAGGAATTTGCATCAATGAAAACTACTTTGACGAAGATGCAAGGGATGCAGAACAGAATAAAGAAGAATATCTAAACTATGAAGGATTAAGGAAAGAAGATTTGGAAAGGAATCTTAGCATTTGTATTTCGCAGCTTTACCTGAAAAACATTTTACTGAATAATAACGTTTCACTTCTACCTCACAGTGAAACGCTGAATAATCATTGCTTTGCTTTTCGCAACTACTTACTATTTACCGAGGACAATAAATTGATAATTGAGGAATTCGAATCTGCACAAGAACTCTTAAATAGAATTGGTTCCAAGTTTAGCAAGCTAAACGTTGAGGATATATTTCAGAAAATATATTCTTATCACAATCCTTATCCAACAAATAAAGAGTTTGATTTTTTAACGCACAAATTCATTTTTAGTAATGAAGGAGTAATTGAAATTATTGATATTCCCGAAAGAGCATTTTATGATGAAGCAGAAATCAAACAACGCATTGCAGAAAGGAATAAAAAAAGAATCAAGACAGAATTTAAGTCGAAAAACGATGATCCAATTTCCCAACAATTCAATGATTTGATAGACGAAACGGTAGAAGATTTATTTATTTCCTATGAAGAACTAAAAGCGAAATACGGAAAAGGTGAAACAGGTTTCTTAAGTCAAATTTTCGGAGCAAAAAACGAAAGTCCTTTGCTTAAATTCTTAAACATAAATTCTGATTTACAACTTAAAGGACTTAAACAGAATGGAATTTTTTCAACTTACACAGGTATTTGGTTTGACAAACAACATAAACAGTATTTTGTTGGTAGAACACATGGCTACCAACAAAGACAGGAAAAAGGTTCACAGATGAAAAAGATTGTTACACACTTTGGAACTTTTGACGAGCAGACATTTTTCAATCTTTTGAATGTGGACTTTATCCGTTATAAAGAATTGACGGTACATCCATTCCCATTCAAGTTGATTGAAATGTTCCAAACTATAAAATTAGACACACAAGTGAAGAGTGATAATTAAACAACTGTTCCTTTATTATTGATGACTTAAAATATATTTTGAATAACAATACAATAAAATAAATTTTAATATTTGATTATTTTAACTATATTTGTATCAGAAACGAATATCATTACAAAAATAATCAGATGCAGGTTAAGTTAAAAGAAATTGCAAATATTCAGTTTGGTTATTACGGACAACCCAGTAAAGACGGTACAATACCCTATTTACAAGCCAAGCATTTTAATGAATTTGGTCAATATATTGGAGCAAACGACACTTTTTTAGAAGAAGATCCAAAAGCAACAACCAATCTATTACAAGATGGCGATATACTTTTCGTAGCAAAAGGGTTTCGTTTTTATGCTACATTATACAAAGAAGATTTTGGAAATGCGGTTGCATCTTCTATATTTTTTGTTTTACGCTGTGATAAAACAAGAATTATACCCGCTTATTTAGTTTCGGTACTTAATCTTCCTAAAAATTTATTACACTTTCAGCAATCAGGTGCAGGAAGTACTATTCCATCCATTCGTAAAAACGAGTTAGCCGACTTTACTTTTAATTTAATACCATTAGAACAACAACAGAAAGTAGTAGTATTACAAGAACTATATCTAAAAGACATTGGACTTACAAATAATATAATCAAAGAGAAACAAAAACTATTTCAATCAACTATTTCAAAAATTATCAATTAGGAATTATGGCAGAGAATAAAATTACGCAAAGGGAAATCAACAATATTGTTTGGAAAGCTTGTGATACTTTACGCCCAGTAATGGGAAGTGAGCAATACAAAGATTATATTCTTACATTATTATTCGTTAAATACCTATCTGATGTTTGGAAAGACAAAGTAGAGCAATACCGCATTAAATATCCTGATAATGAAGAAATGGTGCAGCGTCAATTACAAAGAGAGCGTTTTATATTGCCTGAAATAAGCAATTTTGAATACCTATATGAAAATCGTAGCGAACCAAACATTGGAGAAATTATTGATATTGGCTTAACCGCTTTAGAAGATGCCAACCGTGCTAAATTAGCAATGGTTTTCCGCAGTATTTCTTTCAATTCCGAAACGGTGTTCGGTCAAACCAAGCAACGTAACGCGATTATAAAAAACTTGTTAGTGGATTTTTCAGCATTAGATTTACAACCCTCGCATTTAGAAGGAAACGATATAATTGGAGACAGCTACGAGTTCCTAATCTCAAAATTTGCTGGCGAAAGTGGTAAGAAATCGGGAGAATTCTATACCCCAAGTGAAGTCAGTACATTATTGGCTAAATTATTAGACCCACAACCAGGTAACAGAATGTGCGACCCAACTTGTGGTTCGGGTTCGTTATTAATAAAAATGGGAAATGAAGTAGCTGGCAAAAACTACTCGCTTTACGGACAAGAAAATAACGGAAGCACTTGGGCATTATGCCGTATGAATATGTTTTTGCACGAACAAGATAGTGCAACTATTGAATGGGGCGATACCATCAACAATCCAAAGTTATTGGAAAATGACAACTTGATGAAATTCCATATTGTGGGCGCAAATCCTCCTTTTTCGCTTGACAAATGGGGGGCAGACACTGCAACCTCCGACCAGTTCAACCGCTTCCATAGAGGTGTTCCTCCAAAAAGCAAAGGAGATTATGCTTTTATCAGTCACATGATAGAAACTACCTTTGAAGATGTGGGTAAAGTTGGGGTTATTGTCCCTCACGGTGTATTGTTTCGTAGCAGCAGCGAAGGGCAAATTCGTAAAAAACTAATAGATGAAAATTTGTTAGAAGCCGTTATTGGCTTACCTGCCAACCTGTTTTTTGGCACAGGAATTCCTGCTGCCATATTAATTTTCAACAGAGGAAAAGGAAGCAATAAAGACATTTTGTTTATTGATGCCAGTCGTGAATTCGAGAGTGGTAAAAATCAAAATAAATTAAGAGAAATCGACATTGAACATATTGTAACTGCTTTCAAATCATTCAAAGCAGCAACACCACTAACTACCGAAAAAGGGGTTATTGTAGAAGATAAATACAGCTACCGTGCCACAATAGCTGATATTATTGAAAACGATTACAACCTTAATATTCCTCGTTATGTGGATACGTTTGAGGAAGAAGAAGAAGTAGATATTAAAGCCACGCATACTAAGATTACTGAGCTTAAAAAACAACTAACCGAAGTAGAAAACCAAATGGAAAACTACTTGAAAGAACTGAATTTAATATAGTTTTCAGTACATTAAAGTTGTATTTGCGAAATAAAGGGATCTACTTTATTGATGCTTTTTTACTTTATTAAGAAATGAAGGCGTGTCGAAAAATATAAATTGGGTAAATTTCATAAGAAAAAACAAAGAAATTTAAAATCCAGATTGCCCTAAAAAAGAAAAGACCCGGCTTCATCACCAACATATACATTTGGGAGAGGAAGTACCAGGACTGCGGTGCAAATATACAGTATAATTTTAAAATGCAAAATAATTATGATAAATGAAAATAAAGTGAACCAATTATTGTCTCCAAAAAGATTTAATAGTTACCTAAAAAGATGCGAAAACAATTCTGATAATGCCTTGAACTATTATGTAGCAAACTCTAAAATTGCTGAGGCAACTTATTGGAGTTTACAAGCCTTTGAAGTAGCATTAAGAAATAAAATACATGCGGTGTTAACACAATATTTTGATACTGCTGAATGGTATAATACTTGGTTGGCTACGGAAGATTTTACCGATTTTCATTCTAAAATTATTGAAACTAAAAACATTTTGAAACTGCGTAACGAACCCGTAAATTCTGATAAAATGATTGCCGAATTTATGCTTGGTTTTTGGATTAAAATGTTTAATTCAAAATACGAAAATTTACTTTGGAAACCATTACGAACCATATTTGCCAATATGCCAAAAAGCGAAAGGCAACGCAACAATGTGGCAGGAACACTAAACAAAGTGCGCAATTTTAGAAACAGAGTGTATCATTACGAACCTATTTGTTGGGATTTTAATGCTACAAACAATAATTATAACAACATTACCAAAGCCATACAATGGTTTGATGCCGATTATTTAAATTGGACAATTCAATTTTGCGACTTTAACAAAAACATAAAACTCCACACCACAAAACTCAACGAATTAGGAGTTAAAAAAGTAGCCGCATTATGAGTAAAACAACATATAAAAATACTCCCATTGGTTTAATTCCAAGTGATTGGGAAGTTAAGAAATTGGGAAGTTTAGGTAAGACCTTTACAGGTTTGTCGGGTAAAAATAAAGATGATTTTGGAGAAGGGTTTCAATATATTCCTTATAAAAATATTTTTCAAAATAGCATAATTGATATTTATTTTATGGATTTAGTAAAGATTAAGCCTAATGAAACTCAAAGCAAAGTGAAATACGGAGATTTGTTTTTTACTACTTCATCTGAAACTGCTGAAGAGGTTGGTATGTGTTCTGTGCTTTTAGAAGAAGTTGAAAATATGTATCTAAATAGCTTTTGTTTTGGCTTTAGATTTGATGATTTTGAAATATTAGACCCGAAATTCTCAAGTTATCTTTTTAGAGGCGAACAAATCCGTCAAGAAATTACCGTTTTAGCACAAGGTTCTACGAGATTTAATTTATCAAAATCAGAATTACAAAAACTCAAAATTCCATTACCACCACTACAAGAACAACAAAAAATAGCAGAAATACTAACAGCTTGGGATATTGCTATTAACACAAGTAAATCGACATTAGAGGAATTAATTAAGCAAAAAAAATGGTTAGCATATAATTTATTGTTCAATAGAAATACTGATAACCAAAAAGAAATAAATAATCTTGTTCCTCTTTCAAAACTATTAATTAGAGTTAAAAACCGTTTTACGCCTGATCCAAAAAAATACTACAAACAAATTGGTATTCGTTCCCATACTAAAGGAATTTTTTACAAAGAAGAAGTAAGCGGTTTAAGTCTTGGAAATAAATCAGTTTTTCATATAGAACCGAATTGTTTTATTCTAAATATTGTATTTGCGTGGGAACACGCTATTGCAAAAACTACATTAAACGAAGTTGGAATGATTGCTTCTCATAGATTTCCTATGTTTAAACCTGTTCCTGAAAAATTAGATTTAGATTACTTACTGCACTTTTTTAAATCTCAAAAAGGTAAAGATTTATTAGGATTAGCTTCTCCAGGCGGTGCAGGTAGAAATAAAACATTAGGACAAAGTGATTTTTTGAAATTAAAAATACCTGTTCCAAATATTAAAGAGCAGAAAATTATTGCAGAAGTATTAGACAAAGCAGATGAAGAGATTTTATTATTTAAAGAAAAGATAGCCAATCTTCAATTACAGAAGAAGGGATTAATGCAGCAGTTGTTGACAGGGAAAGTGAGAGTGAAAATTTAAAATAAAGCTATGAATATAAATCAAAAACAGATTGTACAAGATGGTTTAGAAGCAATAAAAAGCACAGATATTGAGCAGCTTTTAATCGCTGCTTATCCTACTGAAACTGATTTTAGTAAAATTAATATCAGTAAATATAGTGCAGCAGAATTCCTGTTTCTTTTCGACAAGATGATTTCTCAATTAGAGGAAGAACTAGAAAATGGATTAGGTTTTTTATTGCCATTTAATGAAAATTACACTAATGAATTTGGAACAGTAAATCTTCAAACTGACTTATCACATATTTATAGTTATTTAACTTCCAGTCAATTTACTGCTATTGAGCCAATACTAGACAAACTAATTCACTATCAAATAAAAAATGGCTTCTGGAACAAATCAGAAGTAAAGTCGCATTCAGTTGATTTAGAAGAACTAAAGAAACAAAAAACAGTAATCAATCTCAATCAAAAAGCATTAGATAAAAATCTGATTGACTATAATGGTTTAAAAACAAATTTAGAAAAGACAATTTCAGATTTTAATGTTTTTATCGATGAAAAGAAACTGGAATTAACTCAAATTACAACCTTACTTTCTACGGCAAACGCACAACTAACAGAGATAAATACAATCGTTTCTAATGCCACAAATAAGGACACCGAAATTGACGGAATATTAAAAAACATTAAAGATAAAGTGATTACAGTTTCTGAAAGTATCACAGAATATGAAATAGACTTTACAGCAATTAAAAAAGATAATTCAGCATTAAAACTTGAATTAGAAACTGCAATTGCAAAAGCTTTGGAAGATTTAGAAAAATCAAAAGAAGGTATTGAATTTATTGAAAGTAACAAAGAAGAAATCGTTCGTTTAACTGGAATGGCTGCCGACGGTGCTTTAGGTTCAAAATTCGACCAAAGACAAGATAAATTAGAAAAGGGATTAACTTTTTGGAAATGGGCAGTGCCATTAATGTCATCGATAACTTTAATTTGGATAGTAGTTGTATTTACTTGCTTATCTCCACATTTTGAAAATCAATGGCTTAATATTTTGATTAATATCATAAAAACGTCTCCTGTATTTGTTTTATTAGGTTTTGTTTTTTCACAATACAAAAAAGAAAGAAATCTTCAAGAAGAGTATGCTTTTAAATCAGCAGTCGCTATGACATTAACTGCTTATTCTGAAATGCTTTCTAATGCTGATAACGATGATAATAATTCTCGCCAACAAATGCTGTTAAAATCTATAGAATTGGTTTACAATCAACCACAAATTCATCCTGTTAAAAATGAAACATTATTTAGTTTTAACACGAAAGATTTAAAAGAAACAGTGGTTGAATTGACTGATGCTTTGAAAAACATTAAGGGTAGTTAATTATGGTCTATTAAAATAGTATTATACAATTGATTCTAAAATAAAGTAAAATGATAAAAACTATAACAATTAAAAACATAAAAGGGATAGAGGAAAAAATATTAGAGCTTAATATTTACCCTAACAAGCCGTCAATTGTTGTAGCTCCGAATGGTTTTGGAAAGAGTTCTTTGGCAATGGCCTTTTCAAGTTTAAATAGAGAAAGGTTAAAGCTAACTAAAGAAAGTTTTCACAAAAACGAAGAAGAGTCAAATTGGAGTTTGTCTTTAAAAATAAAGGATGTCGAAAATAAAGAATTAGAACTTATTGCAGATAATAATCAAAACCAAATATCAAAGTATTTTGACGTGTTTGTCATCAATAATAAATTAATTGCCAAAACAAAGCAACAAAGTTATGATGGAAAACTTGTTGCTTCATCTTCGATAGAAGTATCTCCAATAGCACTAATCCCAACAGTCCCTGAAAAACACCATATTGAGTATAAATACCGTGATCAGCAAAAGAAGTATGATTGTGGGGATATGTTGCCTAATATTCACGAATTATTTTTAGATTATAGTTTTATGTCTGATTTAGACTCAATTGATTTTAAAAAATTTAATGGCTTAAAAATCTCTCGGCAATTAGATCTTGAGAGGAAAAAAATTAGCGGTATCAAAGGAAAAAAAGAGGATACTCGAAATAATTTAAGTTCTCGTCTTACCTTATACCTAGAGGATAACTCTCTGTTTTCAAACCTTCTAAAGATTATTAAAAATCATTCTCCTCATACTGATATTGTGCATCTTACATATTCTGCATTACAAATAATCGATTTATTTAACTTAAATAATGATAGTTTTAAAAAGGCTATCAAATACAGTTCATATGCAGATGAGAAAAAGGAATATGACGAATTATTTTCGACAATTGAAACAACTTGGAAAAATATAAAACCAATTGAAGATTCAAAAAAAGGATTGATTGTCGAATTCCCAAAAGCAAATCAAATATCAAATGGAGAACGGGATTTTATTAATTTCTTGTCTTCACTTATTGCTATAAAAAGAAAAATAAAGAGTGAACATTGTATATTAATAATTGACGAGGTTTTTGATTACCTAGACGATTCTAATTTAATTACAGCTCAATACTATATTTCTAGGATTATGAAAGATGTAAAAGGAAAAACACAATTCTATCCTATTATATTAACACATCTCAGCCCACATTACTTTAAAAATTATAGATTCAACAAACAACAAATAGTCTATTTAGACAAACAAAGTCCAAAAAAAAATAAAGAAATTGAGGACATAATAAAAAACAGAAGCAAATATGAAAAAGAATTTAAAGACATAATTAGTAAATATTATCTTCATTACGACCCCTCTTATGAAAATAAAGATTATAAATCAGAGTTTAGTTCTAATAGCTTACATCATAAATATGATACTCCAAAAAAATTTAGAGAAAACGTATTTTTAGAGCTAAGTAATTATATCAATGGAAATAATTGCTTTGACCCAATATCTATTTGCGCAGCTGTCCGGTTAAAGATAGAAGAAGCTGTATATAATGAACTAAAATTTGAATCAGATCAAATCGAATTTATAAACACATTTGAGACAGATAAAAAACTCCAATATATAAGTTCCAAAGGCATCGATTTTCCAGAAACATATAGTTTACTTGGTGTGATTTACAATGAGGCGATGCACCTGAATATTGAAGAAGATAAACTAACACCTATTTGTAGTAAACTAAATAATTTATTAATAAAAAAAATGATAGCCGAAGTGGTTAGTGAATAAGTCAATGAACACACCATCCTACATAGAAGACCACATTAGTCAAATTCCAGCATTGCAATTACTCATAAAAATGGGGTATCAATATTTATCGCCAGACGAAGCAATGGAATTGCGTGGCGGCAGAACCAGTAATGTACTTCTCGAACCCATTTTAAAAAAACAACTCGAAAAGATAAATAGCATTCAATACAAAGAAAAAGAGTTTTCTTTTTCAGATAGTAATATTAATGCTGCAATTATTGCTTTGCGAGAATTACCCATACAAGATGGTTTTATAAAAGCGAATCAAGTTTTTTATGACTTAATCACTTTAGGTAAAAGTTTGGAACAAACCATTCTAAACGATAAAAAAAGTTTCTCTTTTCAATATATTGATTGGAAAAATATAGAGAACAACACATTCCACGTTACTGAAGAATACGCCGTATTGCGTAGTGAAAGAAATGACACCTATCGTCCAGATATTGTTTTGTTTATCAATGGAATTCCAATGGTGGTAATTGAATGTAAAAGCAATGTGATAAAAGACCCGGTAAACGAAGCCATTTCCCAACATTTACGCAACCAACAAGAAGATGGAATAAGAGGACTATACCAGTATTCTAATTTGGTATTGTCATTAGCGGTAAACGAAGCGATATATGCTACCACAGCCACTCATAAAGAGTTTTGGAGTGTGTGGAAAGAAGTATTTAGAACTAAAGAAGAAGGAATACACTATGGCGACACAATTAGACAGCTGAAAAATAGTGAATTACCAAATACGGAACGAACAGCGATTTTTAAACAACGATTTTATAATGTATTGCATTATTTCAATCAACTAGAAAAAGAAGAAGTAATCGTAACCGAACAAGATAAATTAGTATTCAGTTTATGCCAAAAATCAAGGATTTTAGACTTAATTTTCAATTATATCGTCTATGATGATGGCGTTAAGAAAATAACCCGATACCAACAATATTTTGCCATCAAAGAAACACTCAAAAAAATCAGTGTTCCAGATGCGAATGGCAAGCGAACTGGTGGTGTAATTTGGCATACACAAGGAAGTGGAAAATCATTGACAATGGTAATGTTGGCGCAACTAATTGCAACCCAAAAAGACATAAAAAACCCAAAAATAATTTTAGTTACCGATAGAATAGATTTAAACACACAAATTACAGAAACATTCCAAAAATGCCACGTTGATGTAAAAGAGGCACAAACCGGAAAAAATTTAGTAGAATTAATCAACAGCCCAACAGATGCCGTAATTACGACGCTGATACACAAATTTGAAGCGGCAATAAATCAATCAAAAGACGGATTTACTTCCCCTAATATTTTTGTGCTGATAGATGAAGGGCATCGAAGTCAATACGGTACATTTAATATAAAAATGCAAAAGGTTTTTCCAAATGCTTGTTTTGTAGCATTTACGGGAACGCCTTTGATGAAAAAAGAAAAAAGTACAGCCAATAAATTTGGTGGCATTATCGATGTCTATTCTATTAATGATGCCGTTGCCGATAAAGCAGTAGTGCCGTTGTTGTATGAAGGAAGACATAATCTAATTGAAGTAAACGACAAACCATTGGATACTTTTTTTGATAAAATTTCCGAACCATTAACACCTTATGGGAAGGCTGCACTAAAAAGAAAATTTAGTTCAACCAATCAACTGAATAAAGCCGATCAAATAATTTACGCTAGAACTTGGGATATTAGTGAACACTTTGAAGCCAATATTCAAGGAACTGGTTTCAAAGGGCAGTTAGTAGCACCAAATAAAACTACAGCTATAAAATACCGAGAATATTTAAAAGAAATTGGCAAGGTAAGTTGTGAAGTGTTAATCTCTGCACCCGATACAAGAGAAAATTACGAAGATGCTTTTGAAGAAAACGAAGATTTGGTGTTGAAATTTTACAAAGCAATGATGAGTAAATACGGTAAACAGGAAACCTATGAAAAATCAGTAATTAGCGCCTTTAAAAAACAAGAGCAACCCGAAATAATTATTGTTGTTGATAAGCTTTTAACGGGCTTTGACTCCCCAAACAACCAAGTTTTATACATTACTAGAGCATTAAGAGAGCATACTTTACTTCAAGCAATAGCAAGGGTAAACAGAGTGGCACCAGGAAAAGAATATGGTTATATTATTGATTATTTCGGTAATTTAGAAAACCTAGATAGTGCGCTTAACACATACAGTGGCTTAAATGATTTTGAACAAGAAGAATTATCAGGAACAATAATAAATATCAATACCGAAATTGAAAAATTACCACAAGCACACAGCGAATTATGGGACATTTTCAAAACGATAAAAAACAAATACGATGCCGAAGCTTATTCAGAATTACTAAATGATGAAAGCATCAGACATCCATTTTATGAAAAACTTTCTGCTTTTGTTCGTTTGTTTAAACTAGCAATGGCATCAATTGAGTTTAATGACAGTAAGAACGAAAAAACCATTGATAAATACAAAAAAGACTGTAAATTCTTCTTGCAATTAAGAATTGATGTTAAACGTAGATACTATGATGATATAGATATTTCTGCCTTTGAACCACAAATACAAAAGTTAATAGACAAACATATTACCACAGAAGGCGAAGTATTAAAAATAACGGAACTAGTAAATATTTTTGATAAAGACAAAAGAGAAGCCGAAGTAGAAAAAGTAATGGGTAAAGCCGCAAAAGCCGACCATATTGCAACTCGAACTGTGAAAGCAATTAATGTTAAAATGAACGAAGACCCAATCTTCTATAAAAGTTTATCCGCATTAATAAGAAAAGCCATTAATGATTACCATCAGCACCGTATTGATGAAGCATTATATTTACAAAAAGCTAAAGAATATGAAAATCAATTCCTAACTGGAAAACAAAACAATGTTCCAAATGCTATCCAAGACAAACCTAATGCAATTGCTTTTTACAATCTGATAAATGCGGTTTTAGAAAATAGCTTTAGCAACACTCCAGAACCAAAAGAAGTACAAGCCAGTACAGCATTAGAGATAGAAGATTGCATCAAGAACGTTGTTTATGAAAATGGTACGCTCATTATTGATTGGCAAACCAATACAGAGATTGAGAAAGAATTGAAAAACTGCTTGGATGATTTGCTTTTCGAAAAACAACAACAATATGATACGCAATTCTCATTTGATAAAATTGATGAATTAATAGAAGAAGTAATTAAAATTGCTAAACTAAAATACGTTTAATGCTACATTCAATCCAACAAGTAAATTACGGCAGCAAAAGCATTGAATATAATTTGTCTTTTGCTACAAGAAAATCATTAGGTATAAAAGTATTGCCTGATGGTTTGGTAAAAGTTATTGCACCCAATGACACCAGCATAATTGACATTAATAAAAAAGTAAAATTAAAAGCCAATTGGATATTAAAACAGCAAGCCTTTTTTTGTAGTTACAAACCAAATACGCCAACAAGAAAGTTTGTAAATGGAGAAACACATTTGTATTTAGGCAGACAATATAAGTTGCAAATTATTGAAGATACTATAAATGAAATAAAGATTTATAGAGGCACAATGATTATGAAAACTAAAAAAGCCAATCCCGAATATTTAGAAAAAAAACTAAATGAATGGTATAAGGAAAAAGCAATCATCCATTTTGAAGAATTGATAAATAGTTCATTGGAAAAATTCAATAAATATAAAATTGAAAAACCTGTTTTAGACATACGATTAATGCAAAAACGTTGGGGCAGTTGCACTAAATCAGGCAAAATAATACTAAATACAGAATTGATAAAAGCACCAAAAGGAAGTATTGAATATGTAGTAATTCACGAACTATGCCATTTAATACATCACAATCACAACAAGGAATTCTATGATTTGCAAAACAGATTATCTCCCAATTGGGAAAAATGGAAAGAAAAACTAGAACATGCTTTGTCTTAAAGTATAAAAAAATACATTTTAAAATTAGATAAAAAATGGTTAACTTGAGATGATTCCTCTCAAGAGAAACACAATTAGAAAAGTACTTTCACAATAGCAAAGACGTTGTAAATGTATCAAAACCGATAACCCTATAAACCTATGGAAGACCAGACACCCTACGAAAGACGTTCATCAACTAAACCCATCGAAGAAATACTAAAACATATCGAATTTCAAGCAAAACTTGACGCACAACGCGAACGTTTAGAGCTTCGTACTAAACAAATTGATTTTGCAAAAATCAACAAATTGAACAACCTACTCATTAAAGATAAAAACCTAAAAAAAATCCACTTTAGCGTATTTGACGGAATTTATAACGTAAGTATTGTTTCCGAAAACAGATTAATAGAGTGCTTGGTCGGTTTCAACGTGCCTTTTCGACGTATCACCGTCTCAATATACATCAAAAAAAACAATTTGTGTGACGTAAAAGCCGTTGAATATTTGGGAATGGATGACGATTTGATTGATTTTGGAACTTCTACCGATATAGCTCTTGAAAATGTTCCTGCAGAAATATTTAATCGCCTTACAAACATTCCGTATTAGCAATATAAAAATACTATCTTGCTGCACCAACTCCAAAAAAAACTGTTATCGGGACTAAAAAAAGCAAAGTAATATTTGAAAAGATCCAAACTTTAATATTTCAACAACGAACCAATCTCGCTGAGATGAAATATCTTGACTTGGATTTGTACTACAAAGGGGACACTATCTTACAAAGTGTGTAAGTTTAAAATTAAGAAGTTTGACTTTATGGTTTAGCGCCAAAAAAAAATAAAAACAGTGTAACCTTCAACTAAGTACTAATTTTTAACTTATGTTTTAATCCTTTAGCAGTGAGTCTGTATTGTTGCGTTGGACTATTTGGGCTATTAGGTTGTGTCATTTCGATAAAACCGAACGCTAAACTTGGTTTTAAATAATTGTATAAAAAAGTAGGTTTATGTGTGATTTTTACTAACTCTCGCATTTGTGCAGTTGAATATAATTCAGTGTTCATTGTTTGAATTAATAAATTTACTTGTTCGGTTACTTGTTTAGGAAGTGTATTGAATCACATTTATTTTCTGGGGAGCATATTGTTGCTGCAATTTTTTTTAAATTTTCTGTTTTTTGACACAATTAAAAATCTATGCGGTGATTAGAGTTTAAATTATAGCGCTGTTATTGTGCGTTTTGTGTAATTATTTGTTTTTTATTGAGGCGATCGTGAGGCGATTGAGGCGATTGTGAGGCGATTAAACAAATTCATAAAAAGTACCAGCACCTTTTGATTCGGAAATTTTTAAAATTCCTAATTCTGTTAATGCTTTCAAATCTCTACTTGCCGTTGCATCTGATATTTCATTGATTGATTGATAGTCTTTATTAGTTATTTTCCCATTTGCTTTTACATATTCAACAGCAGTTATCTGTCTTTCGTTCAAGCTCAAACTTTTTAATTGTTCGATACTGTATTTATCTTTAAACAAGCTTACCAAAATACCGCCATCCAAAGCGGTTATAGCTGGTTCGGGTAATCCTGCCTCTTTGCAACTGTTGATTATTTTTAATGTTCCTCTTCCCCAAGAATCGATATAACCCGCTTTGAAACAAATGTCTGCAATTATAGGATTTCTGGGACGTGAAATGTGATGGCGTTTTAAACTTTCCAATGCCATTCCTTCGGGTAGATTGCCCTCGTTCCAAAGTGTGAGTTTGTTGTCGTAAACACGCATTTGGGCCATAGAACCCATATAAGTACGGTGAACTAAAGCATTTAGCAACATTTCACGAAGTGCCGCCACGGGATATTCTCCTTTTTCCACTCGTTGCATTCCTTCAAAGTCAATTTGCTTGGTAAAGAATTTATGGTTTAATTGATTGGGTACACTTTTTAGTAATTGAATCAAGTTCCCTTCTTCGGTTTCCTGAAAACGTAAATCGGCATCATCAGTACCAAAACGTCCTATTTTTACCATTACATTGGGATAAAAACGATTAGGGTCTTTGCCAAATAAAATAATTGCTGCCCTTTTTAAAATACCATCGTCGGTTAATCTTAATTTTTCGAATAACTCTTCGGTAGATAAATCGGAAACATCAGGCATTCTGCCACTTCTTTCGGCATGCTTTATGAAAACTTGCACACTATTTGCATCAATATCAGTAAAGGTTGCTCCAGCTTCGGGTACATTATCCCACGTTTTACCTGATTTTTGTAATAGAAATTCATTTAAGGCATTGCCTGTGAGTTCTAGTTTGGTACTTCCTGTTCTGTAATAATAGCGACCACGAAGCGAAACTGGCACCGTATAAGCCGGTACTATAATTTCTAAATAATGTGCACCGTTTTCCTGATGCAAATTGACCTCGGCAATAATCCCTAAATGTTCTCTAATTTTATTGGGGATGGCCTCTAGAAGACTTCTGTAATCTTCTAAATGCGTAACTAGACCATTATCATCTTTACCAATAAAAATAATCCCTCCAACGGCATTGGCAAAACCACAAACCCATTTAAGGTAGTCGTCGTGCCAACTTCGTTTCCATTCTATATTTTGTGACTCACTCATTATTTACTTGTGAATTTTTAATTATCAATTATTAGTGTAATATTTTTTTTATCACTCCTATTTAATTTTACATTCTCAGTTTTGTGCCAAATTTAGCAAATATTTGTTCCAAATAAACTTTCCATTTAACCAAAAAATCGCTTACTCACTACAAAGTATATTTCTCCAACAATTGTTTTTTTAACTCCTCAAAATTACGTTCTAATTTTTCAACCTCATCGTCCGAAAAAACGGGTTCATCTTCCACATCATACCAACCTATTTCCATTTCTAAAGCATCTTTCATTTCCATACTATTGACTTCAAAAGCAACAATACTTTCGTACATCTGTGTTCTTATAATTTCATTTATATTCGCATTTTGATACGCATCTAAATTCTCATATATATTGAATTTTTGTTTTGCTGCTTCAACAGCTTTATATTCAACAAATTCATTCGTGTAATTTTCGTCCTCGAGATGTCGCAAATACTCATGATCCGTATTAATCAAATAATTAATTAATCCATTAGCATACTCGATAACATCTGCATTGTTAAATTTTTGTTCCATATTTTTTTGATTTTTAATTTCATAAATTGCTTTTTCTTGAGAGGTTACGTAAATAACAGATTTTATTTCCTTTCCGTTATACGTAGGATTGTCGGGTGAAGTATTGATTTTTCAAATTCATTTTAGCTTGTATTGTTCATATTTGTAATTTTAGTAAGGTAGTATCGTAGTAAGGCGTTTTTAAAATTTAATCGAAATTCATTATTTTATCTAAAATCTCTTTTTTGCGTTCATTTTCAAAGCCAGCAAAATATGTTTTTGTGGTATTAATATTAGAATGACTAAGTGCTTCACTTACAAACTCCATGCTTGCGCCACTTCTTATTGCATTTGTTGCAAAGCTATGTCTTGCTGTATAAGTAGAAACGCCTTTAATACCTAATTCATCTGCATATTTTCCAAAATGTTGATTAGTATATCTTATAAAGTTTTCTAAATCTTTTGACTGTTTTACGGCGTTATCCTCCGCACAAATAACAGGAAAAATAAAATCCTCTTTATATTTCGATTTTACCCGATAAGTGTCTATAACATTTCTAGTGAAATCATTTAAAGGAACTAAAACAGCCGCTTGCTGTTTATTGGTATTCTTTGTTTTGGAACGAAAGAATGAAAAACTATCAGACTCCAAATTTTTAACTTTTAAATTGGCTATATCCTTAAAATTCATACCATTACACGCATACGAAAAAAACCAAAAATCCTTTGCTTTTTTCTGATGTTCATTATTCGGAACACCTTTAAACAGAATTTTCAACTGCTCTTTAGAAAGGGCTTTTTTAGTTCCTTTTGGCGCAGGTATAGTATATTTTCCCTTTCCAAATGGATACTGAATTAAATCTATTATATTTTTTTCAATAGCTTGATTCATAATCGCCCTTAATGGCCTAAGATAAAACCCAATGGTTGTATAAGTTTTTCCACTTTTCAGCATAAAATCTTCATATTTTTTTAACCAAGCAGGCGAAATACCATCAAAATTTGGAGAGAAGTCATCATTGAATTTTTTCAATGACTCAAAACTACACCTATAATTACTAGCTGTTTTAACTTGCTCATTTTCATGATGAAAGGCAATCGTTCTATCGTAAAATGATTTTAAATCATTCGAAAGTACAACATCTTTTATTTTCATCATTCGCTCAAACTCTTCCAAATTAAAATTAACCATCTTATTTTTAATTTCATTTGCTTCGGCTTCAATTTTAATCAGCTGCTCTCTTATTTTTTGAAATTTTGGACTCGGTTTATTTGTATTCCAAATACCATTGAAATCTGACTCTGTAAAAGAAAAATCCATTTTATAATACAGCCTCTCTTTAGTACTTTTTTTATAAAGTTTAAGTTTAAGAGGGTATGTTCCATCCGTTTTTTTTCTTCTTGAATCAAGATAAAGCGAGATTGAAATTTTATCTTTTAGCATCACTCTTTGTGGTTAGGAATTATGATTTAACAATAAGTTTTTTTCTTGTGAAAATTTGCACACGATTTGCACATAAACAACAAATTTGCACACGATTTTCACATAATTTGCACACAAATATATAAAAATAAAAACAAACATTACACTATTAAATATTATAAATGTTTGTTTATCAATTTTTTATACTAATACTTGTTTATCGTTGTTTGTAATTGTTTATATAAAAAATCTGACTGTTAATCAGAGGGTCACTGGTTCGAGCCCAGTCTCGGGAGCTTGAGAATCAAAGCCTTACAATTTATTTTGTAAGGCTTTTTTTATATTTGCACACGATTTGCACATAATTTGCACACGAATCGTTCAAATCCTTTCGAAATCTAGCGTTGTTTCTTATTGTTCCTATTTGATTATACTTGTTTATAGCTTGCTAAAAAAGGGGAAGAAAAATATTTTTAAAACCTAGTTACTACGTTGCTACAGTACTACCAATTAAGAAGGTTGATTTCAGGGCAATCGTTCAATACCTCTTCCTATCCTCCTTACCCTTTATTTTTTTTAGTATTCGTTATTTTTAGTATTCGTCAAAATATCGGTTATTATTAATTGTAAATGTTTTAAATAGCTGAAAAATTTTATCTTTATTTTTTAAATTGATCTAATTATGGTAAATAAAATAAAAACAAAGATTATCAACTATTTTAAGAGCCCGCTAACAAAAGCAATATTATCATTAATGATTCTCATTATTCTTTTGGTCTGCCAATTCTTCTATGGACAAGAATTAGATATAAGCTATGAGTATGTTGGTGGCACTATGGTTCTTTTATTTTCCTTATTCACTTATTTTATATTAAAATTCTTTTATCCTGAAAAGCATATTTGTTTTTTGCTTTTTCGTACCTCCTTTAGTGTTATAAAAGAAAATTATCCAATGCTTTTTCCATCGCAATCCAATGATAATGTAGAAAACGATAACGTAATGGATTGTTTAGATAACGAACACACTAAAGAAAGTGCAAAAAAGATTAAACCATTGGATTGTTTAGGTGACGGACACACTGAAGAAAGTGTAAAAAAAATATGGACAAACTGTAAAGATAAACTCCGACTACAATGCAACAGCTTACCAAACAGTGTTTACTTTATCCAGATAGGTTCAGTCTATCTTTATGCTCTAGTTGAAGCTGGGATTTTGAAAAAAGACAAAGTTGAAAAATTGTCTGGCCCCAAAACTATTACTTTATCAAAAAAAATTACCGACGGAGAGTTTACGAATGAGCAAAATTATAGGAATAACAAGATATTATTTAGTTCTGTATCAACAAAAATTAAAAGTGAAAATTCCAAAGAAAGCAAAATATTCGACATAATTACAAAAGCAATAAATGAAAAGGATAAAGCAGGTTCAACTAACTAATATTAAATACATAACTCCAAATAAATGATGTATTTCGAACAATAGTGTTAGTATTTATTATCCAATAAAACAACAATACTTGTTTCAAAATAATATTTCAATTATAATACATTCAAAGAACATCTTTTTTTTAAAAATAATTAAATACAAAAACTAGAACTAAGCATATTTTTATTCAGAATTTCAACTCCCCCCTAAACAAATCGAATTAATCCCACACCATTACACTTATCTATTTATAACCTTAACCCAAGTTTTGCATATCATAGAGTCAAATTTGCTTCACGCAAACAAAAAGAGTTAGTTGAATTTACCCAAAATATACAACATTATTGATAATGCAGCACGCAGGTAACATTATAACAATGCATCTTAATTATTGAGTATCTATATCAGAGCAAGAGCTGAAAATTGTTTCACAGCAAAACAAAAATGAGGTGTTGCTGCAATTTACAACAGCTTTCAGTCCTCCCAAAAACCTTCATTTAATTATAGCAGCACTAAAATAGTAGTATTTAAGCTATCGAATTAGACGATGCCCTCCACTAAAAAACACTCATCAAAATCCGCCTACTTCTCCTTCCTTAACTAAGTTATAACAGCCCATCCCTCCCTATTTTCTGTAATAGGGAGGGAAGGATGGATATCTTGAAAAAAAAATTTTGTCGTTTTGTTGCACAAAATAAAAACAAAGAAAAATGATAAAAAACAAATCCAAAGAGAAACTCGCGATGTTTCTATCTTCGTTTCTGCTTTCAGACGAAGAAAGTCAAGAAAAACAACAAACCCCCACTTTTAAACCCGAAGCAGCGGAAGAAGACACCATAGGTGGTATAGATCTAGCTATGGCCGTAACCGGCTGGTCCGCGGCAACGATTTATTCGAAAACAGCCCCATCCTCTAGTAGTACTATCCCTGTGATGGCACTCAGTCGTAAACACCTTAGGTTTTCGAAAAAAGCACTCATTCATTGGATGCAAAATGGCGGGGATAAAAGAAAGGAGGGGAAATAATGGCAACAGATGAGAAAAATCAAAACCATTTTGAGCCGAAAATTTTTAAAATGATAAATTTTTTGAAAAAAAATTTTTTAATCCAAAAAAATGAAATAACGGGCGAAATTCAAATAAAGCGAAAATCTGAAAATGAGTTCAATTCAATAAACATCAGCGATTTATACTTAGAATTGAGCTCAAATGGCATAAAAACGTCCATCAGAGATATTGAGATTTATTTATCAAGCAGCAAAATCGCAATCGTAAATCCCTTTCGGGAATATTTTGAGAAAATTCAGGATTTGTATTCAGCAGAGGAACACGGCGATTGTATATCTGAATTTTCAAAATATATCACTGTATGCGATGATAAACAAGATTTTTGGGAAGTTCAATTAAAAAAATGGTTGGTTAGAACCGTAAAGTGCGGACTTGAAAATAATTTTTTCAACAAAAATGCCATAATTCTCGTTTCTGAGAAACAAAACACAGGCAAAAGTACATTTACGAGATTTTTAGTTCCCAATGAATTAGCGGATTACGTCGTCGAAAACATTACCATAGATAAAGATAGTTTGATTTCTTTGACCGAAAATTTAATTGGTATTCTCGACGAAATGGCATCATTGAGCAAGGTAGAAATAACGGCTTTGAAGAGCATTTTAAGCAAAAAAGAAGTCAAAATTCGAGCTCCTTATGAACGAAAAGCAGAAATGAAACCAAGACGGATTTCCTTTATCGGCTCTACCAATAGGCGAGATTTTTTAACTGACGAAACCGGTAACGTGAGGTGGCTGTGTTTTGAAATCGAAGGAATAAATTGGGATTATGCGACAAAAATCGACATCGACATCATTTGGTCTCAAGCTTATTTTTTGCATCAAAACAATTTCAAATGCGAACTTACCGCTGAAGAAATCGCTGAAAATGAAATTTCGAGTAAGAATTTCAGGCGAATAACCGCCGAGCAAGAACTCATTCAAAAGTATTTTTCCCCCTCTACTAAAGAAGAAGGAGAATTTATGACACCGACCGAAATAACCAACTTTTTAAATCTCGAAGTTTCTCAAAATTTAAAAACAAACGTCTCAAACATTGGAAAAGCACTAAAAATTTTAGGCTATCAGAATGAACAAAAAAGATGCCATAATGGTGATTTTAACCCTGTTCGCGGGTATTATGTTACAAAAAATAAAACTTAATATGAACGAAAAAAATCTAAAAGAACTCCTGAAAAATGCAATCGAAAAAAGGCTTAATTATTCAAAACTTCTGGTTGAAATATATGAAGTTGAGCTACAAAAAATAGGTTCAAATATTCAAATAGCGACACTAATTAACGAGGATTTGAAGCTGAAAAATAAAATTTTAGCGATTCAAATTTGTGAAATCAAAAGAAAAATGAAAAACAAAAAAAAACCGAAAAATGTCAACCAAATGAAAAAAAAATCATGGGTTGAAACAGAAACAGATTTCGATAATGCAATAAATTTTGCCAACGATTTAAGAACAAAAACAGATAAATTATTCTAAAAATGAAAAAAATAAACTTTATACTACAAGGAAAAGGTGGCGTAGGTAAATCTCTACTCACCACATTTATAGCTGACTATGAGCTAAATAATACTAAATCAATATTTTTAGATTTGGACTCAGAGAACAAAACACTTTTCAAAACCATCGCACCGAAACTCGGTAAAGACCGCGTAAAAACTATTTCATTATTGGATGAAAAAAGCAAGGATTTAAAAAACGAAAACCTGCTTTCTATTTTAGAAACAGCTGCCGAAAAAGAGGAATTCGAAAACTTCTATTTTGACTTTGGTGGTCGAGAATCGTCTGCATTATTAAATCTAACCAAATCAACGGATTATACCTTAGATTTCATTCGTGAAATTGGGATTGATTTAGACCTTGAAGTCAACTATTTGATTATCGTGGGCGGTGATAAAACAGACTACAAATCTTGTCTGGATTTTGCTTATTATTTTGCTTTGTTTGCCCAAAATAAAGAACAAATAAAGGTCATTCTCAACGAATATTCGTTCTCAAACGAGGAATTACTCATCAAAACAGAAGAAATATTTAAAAAAGAAGGTGTGAAAACTTTTCGTCTAACATCTATTAATAGCGAAAGAGGAATGAAAATGTTGTATAAAATTCAGCAAAATATACCCCTTCAATTAATGGATAAACCTCCATATATGAATATGCTAAAATGTGTTTTTAATATTCTTAACGAACGATAGTGAGCTATGGAAATGGATAAAATAACGCAAGCCGAAATTTATGCTATAGCAAAAAAATATGGCATTAACCCCATTCATTTGGCAGATGATCAAATGCTTTCTCTTGTGAAAATTTTGGATTACGTAGCCAAAGAGCAAGAAAAAAACGTAACCCTTCAGTATCAGGAAAATCATAAAATCATAAAACAATTTAATGAACTCGCATTGAAATTCAATGAGAAATTAACCCATATCAAAACCGAAACTTACGAGTTTCACAATGCAGATGCTGCTAAAAAATTCGCATTTGCTTTGGGGTTCAGTCGGTGGATTGGCTTTTCGATTTTTGTTGTTGTGTGTACTATTTGCTGGTATTCTGTATCGCCCAACCCGACAGAGCAGGAAGTGGGAGAAATACTGTTAAATAAAATCAATAAAACGAATCTTGGTTTAGATTCAAGTGGCCATGTTGATCGATTTTTCGTTCCACAAGAGAAATATGTGGTTTTTAAAAAAGGAATCCTCATTTCGAAATAAATCAAACATAATCACCCATAAATGCACAGAATCATACATTTTAATACACAAAATCAATTGAAATGGGTAAAAATGGGTGATTATGTATGAAAATGGCTAAGAATAAATAATATACAAAAAATTAAAGGTAAGGCAGGGCACTGTTTTGACAAGTCAAAACCCCTGCAAAGGGCAAGCCCTTTTGAAACCCAGTAAAATATTTCAATCATGGAAGAGAATAAATCAATCCACATCAATAAAGGAGGGAGACCAAAAAAATCAAATATTAGAAACAATCGACTAACACTCATGCTGAGTGAAGATGAGTTTGAAATCATAAAAAAAGCGAGTGAAGTCTCCAATACCAAAATTGGAATCATCGCTAGAAAAATGTTACTAAAATCATCTATTGTATCCATAGAAGCATTAACAGAAGACGAGAAAAAAGCCTTGCGAGATTTCAACCTGATGGGAAATAATTTAAATCAGATAGCAAAAGGGTTTAACGAGTCGGGAAAAATTGATGAATCTGAAATTGTAGAAATAAAAAAAGTAGTTAAAAAGATTATTGAGTTTTTCGAAAACACCTATTATGCTCATTCAAACGCAAAGAAATTTTAGTTTCAAAAACACGTTGACTTATATATGTGATACCAAAAAAGATGCAGAAATAATCTCTGCATCGGTATCCTTATTTATCCCTCACTCTTTTGATGACAAAGAAGACATGAGCTTTATGATTAACCAATTTATGCGGGAGTATCAACAAAAAATTGAAATCGAAAATCATAAAGTAAAAGAGCCTTTGGCGCATCATCGAATTTCGTTTGCGGGTACGGATGATAGAACATTGAGTAAAGCTGAAAAGAAAATAATCGTGGAGGATTATATTCAGCAAAGAGGGTTAGAAAACACAAAGTGGATTGCGGTGGAACACAATGACACTGAGCATAAGCACATTCATTTGGTTTTTTCGAGAATTGGTTTTGATTTGAAGCTAATTCATGAAAATGATTTTGAACGCAATACCGAGTTGGCTTACAAAATGGCGATAAAACATAATATACAGGTGACTGATAATGTTGAAATTGAATACGTAAAACAGATTTTACCAAAGAGACTTAAAAAAGCAGAAAATTTTATCGTCTTTGAAAACCTATGCTCGAAAATTGGTTTAAAAATAATCATTAATGATACCGACATCGTGCTCAAAGGCGAAACATTGCATCGGGTAATTGATAAAAAATCATTAGAAAGGATATTTATTCATAATCAGGAAAACAAGTTAAAACGAAAAACGAAGAAACCAGATTGGGAATTAAAACAGGAAAGGAAGAACGAAAGAGCTAATAAAACAGGTGAAAAATCATCAAGTAATCCGCAAAAGAAAGAATTGAGCTTGCGTGAATTATTGCCTCTTCCCCTTCGAACCGCCAAAAACGAACATCATTTGGTGAAAAAATTAGCTGTTGCCGCTAAAATTGAAGTTGTTGATTTAGGGAATTCATTGAAAATAGAAAACAAGATTTTTTCAAAGTCCGATTTACAACTTTTTTACAAAGAAAATAGAATCCAAAAAAATGAAGCTACGCTAAAAGACAAGTTACCTATTACGATAAAAAATGCCACGTCATTAATCGAATTTAATCAGTTGTTTTCTATGCTACCCATTTCCGCACAACATGTTGTTTCTTCGGTTTTAAAGGAGCATACGCAAATAGAGTTAGACACTATGTTTGATGAAAATAGCAAAGAATTTAAGTCGCTAATTCATGGAAGTGAAACTGAAATAGACTTGTTTTTAAATGAATCCAGTGAGCAGGAAATCATCACAAAATTACACGAAGAATCGGAAGAAATAGACGACGATGCTTTTGAAAAGATAATGTTCAAACTTGATGAAAGCTTCCTTTTAGAAGATGTAATGGAAGGTTTAGCGGAACTGTTAAATTTCGACAGATTTATTTTCGCCATGCAAAACATGCCTAATGTAATGAATAGAGGAGATACGAGAAGTAATGAAAAATCTAAAAAAAGAACAAGAAAAAGAACAAAATAAATAATTTAATAGAAAAATGGAAAATTTAGAAAACTACACAAGAGAAGACGGAACAGAGGATGTAAAAATGTTAAGTCTAGCCAAAAATGATGTTGAAAAAAATCATATCTCTAAAAAAATAATTGATTTGTATTTAGCCTTAGAAAATGCGCAAGCTATGGAATGGGCAACCGAAGAGTATAAAGGAAAGCATTCAAAAATAGTGTTAGAATATGGCTTTGGGCGTGAAAACATTCTGGCTTTAAAATTTGGGAACACTCAACAAAAACTTAAACACGCTAATTGGATTTTAGCTCTTGGAGGTATTAAAGAAAATTTAGAAGCTCAAGGATATGTCAGTAATAAGCAGCGCCAAAAACATGCTGATAGAATTAAAGTGCTAGAAAAAAGAAAGTTGATTTTTGGAAAATAAGGTACTAAACCATAAAGTGTGTAAGTTAAAAAATTAAGGGGTTTATAAATCCCTTAATTTTTTTAAGTTGAATTTGGGGAGTGTAATCTATGTAAATTAATGAGTACTTTTACGACATGGAACCACAGAAAACTACCGAAATATCGCAAACGCTCAATGAAAATTTAGCGCATAATTCAGAAATGTTGACGCTTTTAGAACAACAAGCAGTAATGGAGAATTTCTACCAAGCTGCAAAGAAGTTGGGGTTGCCCAATGCAGAAGATTTTCTAACTTTGGAAGATTAAAGAATTTGTCTAATTTAGAAAGGCACTAAAATTGGGTGCTTACACTTTCAACCAAAATTGTTTTTCTGTAGAAAACGAGATCTATACATTTCAATCAAAAAAAGGAAATCGTTATAACTTCACATCATGGGCAAACAGACACAACTTGCCGGAAATCAAAAATGAAAAAAATATAGTGCTTATTCACAATCCTGAAAAGATTAAAGAAAAGGAATTATCAAATATTCAACTCATACTTGCAGGGTATTTACACGGTGGACAATTTTTGTTTTTTCAAAACAAAGAATAATTCAAATTTCCCAGGTTGTTTACTTTACAAACATTGTGCAGATATAAAACTTGTAAATGAAACGATTTTGACAGTAAGCAAAGGATTAGGTGATACATTCCTTTAGACTTAACTGCCCAAAAGAAATAGTGAAAATAAACATAGAATGAAAATTTGAATTTACGTAACTTGCTACATTTTCAAAAAAACAATAAACCACCATGTTAAGGAAAAATCTAATCACCGTAACAATTATTTTTTTAAGCTTTTTTACAGGCTTTGCACAAGAAGAAAAGCTAAACTTTAAAGAAACAAGAAGAAACGCTAATCAAGATGACGCTAAAGCGCAATTCAATTTAGCAAATATGTACTACAATGGAGAAGGAACTTTAAAAGACCTTAAACAAGCTTTCTATTGGTTTGGCAAAGCAGCTAATCAAGATTATATAAAAGCGCAATACAATTTAGCTTATATGTACTACAATGGAAAGGGAACTTTAAAAGACCTTAAACAAGCTTTCTATTGGTATGGCAAAGCAGCTAATCAAGATTTAGCTGAAGCGCAATTCAATTTAGCAATAATGTACTACAATGGAGAAGGAACTTTAAAAGACCTTGAGCAAGCTTTCTATTGGTATGGTAAAGCAGCTAATCAAGATGACGCTAAAGCGCAATTCAATTTAGCAAATATGTACTACAATGGAGAGGGAACTTTAAAAGACCTTGAACAAGCTTTCTATTGGTATGGCAAAGCAGCTAATCAAGATTATGTAAAAGCGCAATACATTTTAGGAATAATGTACGAATATGGAGAAGGAACTTTAAAAGACCTTGAACAAGCTTTCTATTGGTATGGCAAAGCAGCTAATCAAGATTATGTAAAAGCGCAATA
>JAIEMU010000002.1 GCA_019751895.1 Sphingobacteriaceae bacterium
AAAGTAAAAGAATTTGAAGCAGAATATTTACAACAATTAGAATTACGTTATCCAAAAACTTTAGCAGCGCTTAAAGCTGGTAAATTGGACGATGAAATTACAACCGTTTTAAAAACTGTTGCCAAAGAAGTTTCAAGTAATTATTAATTAGATACAATTTCTTAAAGCACTATTTTAGTGTTTTAAGAAATTGACCAAAAAGAAAAATGGCTAATTTAAAAGAAGTAAGAATTAGAATAGGGTCTGTACAATCAACACAGCAAATTACCAAAGCCATGAAAATGGTTTCGGCAGCGAAGTTGAAACGTGCTACCAATGCAATTGTAGCCTTGCGCCCTTATGCTACCAAATTAAAAGAAATTTTAGGAAATCTTTCATCTACTATGGAAGGAGCAGTTTCTCCTTACCTAGAAGAAAGAGAACCTAACAAAGTTTTAGTAGTTGTGGTATCCTCAAATCGTGGTTTAGCAGGTGCTTTCAACATGAATGTGATTAAGGCTGCTAATAATCTTATTTCGCAAAAATATGCGGAGCAATACAAAAATGGAAACCTTTCTATTGTTGCGATTGGTAAAAAAGCACAAGATTTTTACGAAAAAAGAAATTACAATACGATTGGTAACAACAATGAGTTGTATGCAGGTTTGACTTTTGAGAACGTAACCAAAATTACCAACCAAATTATGGATGGTTTTGTAAAAGGTGATTTCGATAAAGTAGAATTGGTTTACAATCAATTTAAAAATGCGGCGGTTCAAATCGTAACTACGGAACAATTGTTGCCATTGCCTAAAACAGAGGCGGTAAAAACGTCAACGACTAATTTTGATTATATTTTAGAACCTTCGCAAACAGAAATTGTAACCGAATTGATTCCAAAATCAATAAAAATACAAATGTATAAAGCGATTTTAGACTCTCATGCTTCTGAACATGGCGCTCGTATGACTTCTATGGACAAAGCCACTGAAAACGCAGGAGAATTGCTTAAAGCATTGAAATTATCATACAATCAAGCAAGACAAGCAGCCATTACAACCGAATTAACGGAAATTGTAAGTGGAGCCGCGGCTTTGAACGGATAAAATAATTTTTCTAAACAAATTTAAAAGGCGAAATATTTATAAATATTTCGCCTTTTTTGTTTTAAAATCCTACTCTGAAGGGGTTAGTTTTTTTAGTCTAAATGCTGTTGGGTTGTAACGATAGGAACGATAGCTGTTTTTTACATATTGTACAAATTCGTAATCATCGGCATTTAAAGCCAAATTATAGGTGGGTCTATATTGTTGCATGTAGTCGGTTAATTCTTCCGCATTGAGCTTTAAAATTTGATTTACAAAGCCACTATTGAACCGATTGTCCACCACCGACTCTCGATAATCTCTTTCAATAATTTTTTCTAATTTTCGAGCATTTTTCCCCTCTCTACTAAACAAATTGTAAATACTTGTAATTGGATTGAAGGGATTGAAGCCTGGATGCGCCTGATCGAGTGTGGAGTCAAATTCTTTTTTTGTTTGGTTATATTTAGCCATCGGCGATATTTTAGAAGTAATCCGCACTTCTTTGAGCTGAATGGCTTTTGGTTTTAGTTGAAAATAGAGGGCAGATTGACCATTATATAACACTGAATCAGGAAAGTAATCGTTTAAGTTGGCGATTAATAGCTCTCCTTTTTTTACCGTTATAGAAAACTCTCCCTTGCTATTGTTGTAAATTCCGTCTTTGCTTTGCTCGTTAACAATAAAAACCTTTGCCAAGCGTTGCTTTGTGTCTTTGTTAATCACAAAACCCTTAATCACAGTCGTTTGTCCAAAGGAAATCTGAATACAGAAAAAAAAGAGAAATAAACCGCTTTGTATCTTCATGGACGACAAATCTAAAAAGATAAAATTTTGAAAGTTAATTAATTAACATTATTTAACCACATTTAAACTTTGTCCTAATTTAATTTGATTGTCAACCAAGTTGTTCAGTTGTTGAAGTTCTTCGACGGTTAGGTTAAATCTTTTAGAAATATTATACAATGTATCACCTTGTTTAACCACATAAATTGAAGAAATAGATTTTTGGGTTTCTGTTTTTATGGGTGCTAAAGCAGAAGTTGGTGTAAAATATTCGCCATTAGGCAAATCATAGTTTTGTAATTGGTATTTTTCTATGACAGCGATAAGTAATTCTGGATATTTAGGATTGGTAGCGTAGCCAGCTGTTTTTAATCCTTTTGCCCAACTTTTGTAATCAGTAATGGGTAAGTCATATAGAAATTTATAGCGGTCTTTTTTTAAAACCTCGCTGTGGTCTTTATATGATTCGTCAGCATTATCGTAAACCCTAAAACAATCATTTATTTGGTCGTCGTCTTTGAAATACGTTTTGCCGAGCCAATTGTTGTGGCATTTTACGCCAAAATGATTGTTGGCAATTTTTGCCAAATCGCTATTTCCGTTTCCAGACTCTAACAATCCTTGTGCCAAGGTAATGCTTGCAGGAATACCGTTGTTTTTCATTTCCTCAATGGCAATATTTTTGAACGTATTGATATAGCTTATTGCGGTGTAGGTGATTAAAGAGGAGTCTTTTTTAAAGGTTTCTTTTTTTATTTTTCGGTTGTTTTTAGCGTATTTATTTAAGCTACAAGCACCAATAAAAGGGGTAAAAAACAAAAAGAATACTATTTTTTTCATAGTTTGTATTTTTTAAAATATTGCTTCCGCTATTTTTTTGGTTGGCTCAGGATTGCTCATGGTATAAAAATGCAAAACTGGCGCACCAATTTTTAGCAATTCTTTGCACTGGGCAATCATAAATTCAATTCCAACTTGTTTTACTTGACTTTCGTTTTTACAATTCTGTATCGCTTCACTCAAGTCTTCAGGCAAATCTATGTGAAAAATTTTAGGTAAACTAATTAATTGTTTAGAAGATGTAATAGGCTTCAAACCTGGGATAATTGGCACATGAATGTCGTTTTCTCTACATTTTTTTACAAATTCAACATATTTTTGATTATCAAAAAACATTTGTGTAACGATAAATTCAGCGCCCATATCTACTTTTTGTTTCAAATATTTGAAATCTGAGTTTAAATTTGGTGCTTCAAAGTGTTTTTCAGGATAACCGGCCACGCCGATGCAAAAATCGGTATTAAACACATCATGATCTTCGTGGAGATATTTTCCGTTGTTCATGTTCGTTACTTGTTGCAACAATTCGCTAGCGTAAGCATGACCACCTGGAGTAGGTACAAAATTGCTGTCTGCGTGTCGAGCATCTCCTCTAAGCACCAAAACATTGTCGATACCTAAAAATTGCAAATCAATTAAAGCATTTTCGGTTTCTTCTTTTGTAAAACCGCCACAAATTAAATGCGGAACGGCATCTACTTTGTATTTATTCATAATTGCCGCACAAATGGCTACCGTTCCTGGGCGTTTGCGGTAGGATATTTTTTCTAATAATCCGCTATCATGTTGTTTGTAAATATAATCTTCTCGATGATAGGTCACATCAATAAATGGAGGGTTAAACTCCATCAAAGGGTCAATTGCATCGTATATCGAGTGAATACTTTTTCCTTTTACGGGTGGCAACAATTCGAAAGAAAACAAGGTTTTTCCTTGTGCGTTTTTTATATGATCGGTTATTTTCATTATCTATTTTATGATTTTATTAATACGCTAAGCTAGGACTTAACCATTTTTCAGCTTCCTCAAGACTAATATTTTTTCGTTTTGCATAATCTATTACTTGGTCTTTGGTTATTTTTCCTAAACCAAAGTATCTAGCTTGTGGGTGTGAAAAGTAAAAACCACTAACGGCTGCTGTTGGGTACATGGCAAAGCTTTCCGTTAGTTTCAGTCCAATTTTATTTTCTGCGTCTAAGATATTAAATAAAGTTTCTTTTTCGGTATGGTCAGGACAAGCAGGATAACCTGGAGCTGGACGTATGCCTGCATATCGTTCTTTAATCAATTCTTGATTATTTAGGTTTTCGTCTTTTGCATAACCCCAATATTCTTTTCTAACCAATTCATGCATTCTTTCTGCAAAAGCCTCCGCCAACCTATCGGCAAGCGCTTTTGCCATGATGCTGTTGTAATCGTCATGATTTTTTTCAAATTCTGCAACCAATTCATCGCAACCAATTCCCGTTGTTACGGCAAAACCTCCAAAATAATCTTCCACTTTGGTTTCTTTTTGGGCAATAAAATCAGCAAGGGCATAATAAGGTTCATTGGCAGGCTTTTCAGCTTGTTGGCGTAAGGTGTGAATGGTTGTTTCTCCGTTTTCAGTAGATAAAACAATATCATCGCCATGAGCATACGCTGGCCAAAAACCAATTACACCCTTTGCGGTAAGTAGTTTTTCGTCTAAAATTCGTTTTAACAAAACTTGTGCATCGTCAAACAACTTTTTGGCTTCGTTGCCCACAAATTTATCCTCAAATATTTTCGGATAGCTTCCTCGCAATTCCCAAGTATGGAAAAAAGGAGTCCAATCAATATAAGGTAACAATTCTTCAAGAGGATAATTCTCAAAAACTTTTGTTCCTAAAAAACTTGGTGGATTAGCCACTTGTTCCAAATCAATTTGAAATTTTTGAGATTTGGCATCCTCGATGGTTTTAAATTGTTTATCCGTTTTTTTGTTCAAATGCGCTTCTCTTGCTTTATCATATTCAGCTTTAATATTAGCAACATATTCGTCTTTAGCATCTGGATTCATCAAAGTGCTACACACGGTTACACTGCGAGAGGCATCTAAAACGTGAATAGCTGGGCCCGAATAATTAGGCGCTATTTTTACAGCAGCATGAATACGAGAAGTGGTTGCTCCTCCTACAATCAATGGAATTTGAAAACCCTCTCTTTCCATTTCTTTTGCAAAATGAACCATCTCATCCAACGAAGGCGTGATAAGTCCGCTCAAGCCAATAATATCGGCGTTTATTTCTTTTGCTTTTTTGATAATATCTTGCGCAGGCACCATTACGCCCATATCCACAATTTCAAAGTTATTGCAAGCCAATACCACACCCACAATATTTTTTCCAATGTCGTGCACATCTCCTTTTACAGTTGCTAGCAATATTTTTCCTGCCGAAGAACTTTGATTTTGATCGGGATTATCTAGTTTCTCTTGCTCAATATAAGGTAACAAAATAGCCACCGCTTTTTTCATTACCCTAGCCGATTTTACCACCTGAGGTAAAAACATTTTACCCGCACCAAACAAATCCCCTACAATGTTCATTCCATCCATCAAAGGACCTTCAATCACCTGAATAGGTCGGCTGTATTTCAAACGAGCCTCTTCTACATCTATATCTAAATATTCGATTATTCCTTTTACCAAAGAATGCGACAAACGTTCTTCTACACTACTGTTTCTCCATTGCTCATCTTTTACAATTTCTTTGCCTTTGCCTTTGATGTTTTCCGCAAGATTTACCAATCGCTCGGTAGCGTCTTCTCTTCTGTTGAGCAATACATCTTCAACGTGTTCCAATAAATTAGGTTCAATTTCTTGGTAAACTTCCAACATACCTGCATTTACAATCCCCATGTCCAATCCTGCTTTGATGGCGTGATACAAAAATGCGGCATGCATGGCTTCTCTTACGGTGTTATTTCCTCTAAACGAGAATGAAATATTGGACACCCCTCCGCTTACTTTAGCATAGGGAAGGTTTTCTTTTATCCACCTTGTGGCATTGATAAAATCCACAGCATAATTATTATGTTCCTCTAAGCCAGTGGCTACGGTAAGAATGTTTGGGTCGAAGATAATATCTTGCGCAGGGAAACCTACCTCATGCACCAAAATATCATAACTTCTTTTGCAAATTTCGATTCTACGCTCATAATTATCTGCTTGTCCCTTTTCATCAAAAGCCATTACCACCACCGCAGCGCCATATTGCATTATTTTTTTGGCACTTTCTCTAAATTTTTCTTCCCCCTCTTTCAACGAGATAGAGTTTACAATTCCTTTTCCTTGTAAACATTTCAAACCACTTTCTATAACCGACCACTTCGACGAATCGACCATGATAGGTAATTTGGCAATATCTGGCTCCGAGGCAATTAAATTCAAAAATTTAGCCATAGCCTCTTCCGAATTTATCATTCCCTCATCCATATTCACATCAATAATTTGGGCGCCACCTTCCACCTGTTGCAAAGCTACAGTAAGCGCAGCCTCGTAATCTCCTGCTAAAATCAACTTTGAAAATTTTGGCGACCCCGTAATATTGGTTCTTTCGCCTACGTTTACAAAAATACTTTCTGGCGTGATGGTCACAGGCTCTAATCCGCTCAAACGCATATGAGGAGCTATCGTAGGTATTTTTCTAGGCTTCGCTTTTTTTGCATTTTTAGCAATACATTGTATATGCTCAGGCGTGGTGCCACAGCAACCGCCTACAATATTTACAAAACCAGCGTGTATAAAATCGTCAACCAAATGTGCTGTTTCATGTGGTTTTTCATCGTATGCACCAAAAGCGTTGGGCAAACCTGCATTGGGATAAGCAGAAACGTAACAAGCCGCTTTGGCGGATAATTCCTCGATATGAGGACGCATCTCTTTTGCTCCCAAAGCGCAATTAAAACCAATACTTAAAGGATTGGCATGGGCTACCGAATTTAAAAAAGCCTCAACGGTTTGACCAGATAAAGTTCTTCCCGAAGCATCTGTAATGGTACCCGAAATCATGATTTCTAATTTGCGACCAATAATAGCTTCATATTTTTTGATGGCTGTGATGGCTACTTTTGCATTTAGGGTATCAAAAATAGTTTCAATTAACAAAACATCCGCACCGCCATCCACCAAACCACGAATTTGTTCAGAGTAGGCTTCCTCCAATTCATCAAAAGAAATCGCTCTAAATCCAGGGTCGTTCACATCTGGCGACATAGAAAGTGTTCGATTGGTTGGGCCTATCGCACCAGCAACAAAACATTTTCTGCCCGGATTTTCTGCCATGAACTCCAAAACAGCTTCCTTAGCAATTTTCGCACCCTCAAAACTCATTTCATACGACAGGTCTTCCATTTGATAATCCGCCATCGAAATACGTTGCGTACTAAAGGTATTGGTTTCAATAATATCTGCACCAGCAGATAAATACGTCAAGTGTATTTTCTTGATAATATCAGGACGGGTAATGTTTAGTAAATCATTATTACCTTTTACATCACAAGGATGATTTTTAAATCTTTCTGATCTAAAATCTTCTTCCGATAAATTATATTGCTGTATCATGGTGCCCATTGCACCATCTATTACTAATATCTGATTTTCTAATTCTTCTCTTATATTCATACGCTCTTTGTAAAAAAATTAGGCATAAAGATTTCAATCCATAAACCATTAACTTAAAAAATGCTTGTTATAAAAAGAGGCGAAATATGAAATTTCTGAAAAACTTATCTTTTCCTAAAAACTTAGGATAGAATGTAGCACCTTGTTTGTACAGGTTGCTAAGATTTCACAGGGTCTAATCCCTCCATCTTTCTTTATAAGCAATACAAAGGTGCGATATAAAAAGAAGATTTCCAAAACAAATAAGGAAGGAGACTTTAGCTGTATTTTGTCTATTTGGTGAAGTGCTTAATTATGCAAAATTAAATTTGTTGTTTAATAAAAATGAACTTATATTTGATTGATGTTTTGCTATAAACACGCAACTTATTGAATTGTCAGGCAAAACAAATAATTTTTTAAGACCATTAAATAGTTTTCAACTTTTAAAAAAGACCTTTTTAATTGGTATAAACGCAGTTTTTTGTCTTTTTGTTGTTAATTTTTGTTAAATATTTTTTTTATTCAAAAATAGCCTTACCTTTGCACTACGAAATAAGAGGTAATTATAAGGCTTTAATTTCTAAAACAAACTATGGCAAAAGCATCAGATTTAAAAACAGGAAACATTGTTCGTGTGAATAACGAACTTCTAACTGTTGATGAGTTTATTCATCGTACCCCAGGTAAAGGTGGCGCTTTTTATGTAGGAAAGTTTAGAAACATTAAAACTAACAAAATTGTCGAAGTTCGTATGAATACAGATGAACAAGTTGAAATTTGCAGGGTAGAGACTAGCGATTATCAATATCTGTACGAAGAAGGAGATTATTTGGTAGTAATGGACAATACTACTTTTGAACAATTTAATGTTCCAAAAACATTGTTTGGTTCATCATTAAGGTTCATAAAAGAGGGAATGAATTTATTAATTTCATTTGAAAGTGAAGAACCAATTATGGCTCAAGCACCTGCAAATGTTGAATTAGAAATTGTTTATACAGAACCAGCCGTAAAAGGCGACACCTCTACAAATGCTTTAAAAGCAGCAACTGTAGAAACAGGAATAGAAATAAAAGTGCCTTTGTTTGTGAATCAAGGAGATAAAGTAAGAGTTGACACACGCACTGGTGATTACATAGAAAGAGTAAAATAAAGATTTTTCATAGTTTAGTTTAGTTTGATTTTGGCTTCGGGGTGGTTTCCGAAGCCATTTTTTTTGCCCAATTTCGCGATTTATTCGCTATTTTTGAAAATGATTAAATCAGAAATTCGGAAAAAAGAAATTCTTAAAAGAAAAAACCTTTCTGAAAAGCAATTATTTGTATTGAACGAACAATTGTTGGTAAATTTCCAGAAATTAGATTTCTCGACCATACAAACAATACATTTATTTTTGCCCATTGCAGAAAAAAACGAACCCAATACTTTTTTGATAATCAATTGGTTGAAAGAAAACCATCCAAATATAAAAATCATTGTTCCTAAAGCAGATTTTGAAACCTGTACTTTACAAAATTTTGAATACCAAGAAGGCAATCTAATAAAAAGTGATTACCAAATTTTAGAGCCTTTTGATACGCCACTTTATAATGGAAATATTGATATGGTGCTCGTACCTTTGTTGGCTTTTGATAAAAGAGGTTATCGAGTAGGTTATGGAAAAGGGTTTTATGATCGATTTTTATCGAAAATAAAAACCATCAAAATAGGAATTTCCTTTTTTGAGGCATACGAAAAAATTAGCGATGCAGATTGTAATGACATTAAATTAAATTCCTGCATTACCCCGTCTGAA
Source organism: Sphingobacteriaceae bacterium (assembly GCA_019751895.1). Taxonomy (GTDB): domain Bacteria; phylum Bacteroidota; class Bacteroidia; order Sphingobacteriales; family Sphingobacteriaceae; genus Pedobacter. The sequence continues at coordinate 9,113 of JAIEMU010000002.1, forward strand.
ATAATTCAATTTTAAAATAAAAATATGTCGATAGAAATAAAAATTACTTCCGCTAAGGAATACGAAAGAATCAGTATTGAATTATTTGAGTTACAAGAACAAGAAAACCTTACGCCTGCGGATTTGTTGCGAATTGACGCGATGATTTTAGCCACGCAGAAGTACGAAGATGAAGAATTGTGAAAAAATGAACCTTTTTTTGTTAAACGCGATTCATCAAGTGGAGCGCTTGACTGATGATGAAAAACATTTGATAACAAGCAATGTACAAACAAAAAAATATAAAAAAGGCGAATATCTACTTCATTCTGGCAAGGTAGCCAATCATGTTTATTTTATCGTTTCAGGCATCATTCGATTTTTCTTTTTTGATATTAATGGTAAAGAAATAACAACTGTTTTTTTTAAAGAAAATGATTTTGTAACTAGTTTGATAAGTTTTAAGGAGTTTTCACCGAGCTCAGGAACATTACAAACGGAAACAGATTGTGAATTAATTGTAATCGAACGTAAGGCGTGGGATTTATTACAAGCACAAGCGCCAAATTGGAAAAAAGCGGTTAAAAAAATTACGGATGATTTTTTGATGAATAAAGTTCGATTTCAACAATTTTTAATCCATCATGAGGCAAAAGACACTTACTTATTCCTTTTAAAAAAAGAACCAAATATTGTACAGCGTGTACCAATAGGTCATCTTGCTTCTTATTTAGGGATTACTATTTATTCTCTAAGTCGTATTCGTAAACAAATTGTGAACGCTGATTTTTTGCCATAAGGCAAAATTATACTTCAATTTCCACAGTATCTTTGTATTATGAAAAATAAAACACGGATATTATGTTTACTGCTGTTGAGTGGGTCAACTACTTATTCACAAATAAATCGTATGAAAAATAAATTTGAATTAGAACAAAATACACATTTGGTATTGGCACAATATTATCGTTGGTATCAAGTGTACGAAGTTCCTTTTACTAAAAAAAGAATTGAAAATCAGAAAGATATTTTAACGGATGATGTCGAAATAGTTTCACAAATGGGAACGAGCAAAGGCAAAGAAGGATTAGAAGATAGGTTAAAAGTGTTTGAAGGCTGGTTGAATGCTCATCACGTACAAAACACAAAAGTAACACAATTGGCTGACAAAAAATTATCTTTGGAAGCAGATATATTGTATCAAAACATTCGACCTGATGCAAGTAAACACAGCTATACATTACATTATTCTACCATTTTACAAACAAGAAACAATGATTTGCCTCGTTTCGAAAAATTAGAATTAAAACCTACTGGGGAAGTAAAAGAGTTTAATTTTGAGTCCGCTTACGTGGAAAATAGAGCAAAGTCTTTTATGCATTATTGGTTATATTTAATGGAAACCAACCAAAATGAATTGTTTAAAGAGCTATTGGCTTCAACTTTTAAATTGAACTTAAGTGATGGAAAACAGATAGAAAACTACCTGGATTTTGAAAAGTGGAAAAACGCCGCAACCGCCAAAATAGCTACGAGCACACATCAATACAAAAATTTCAACGTACAAGAAACCGAAGAAGATGTATTCCTTGTATCTGTTGACTTTGACTGGTTAGGAATTACAATTGATGGTAAAGAAATGACAGCCGAAACTCACCATGAGTGGATTCTGAAAAATGATAAAGATGATCGTTTTGCTAAAATGAAAGAGATGACGGTGACCATTATTAATCCTTTTGTAATTAAGCATTAACTTTCACAAAATCGCTAATCAAATAGGCAATTGCTTTGGCAACTAATGGCGCTGTATTGGCATTGTTTTCGAGTTGGATAGCGCCTTCGCAAAGGTGTAAATAGGTAAATTTTTTAGGACTATTGAGTACAAAACTTCTCACCTCGTTGAGCGTAAAGCCAGAAGGTGTTTGTGCGCTCGACAAAATATTTTCGATACTGTCCAAATCAATTTCCAAACCACAAGGGGTATCAGTTTGACTAATAAAGGAAAGCCAATGTTGTAATTTGGATTGGTCGCTTTTTAGTAAATCATCAAAAAATATAGCCTTAATGTTCTCGCTTTTTGCGATTAAATCTAAAATGTTTTGGTTGTTATAGTTTTGGTGTAAACCAAAAACTGAATAGTGCTTTAAATCTTTTTTTTCAATTGCCAAACTAAAACCATTTCCACTGTGTCGGCCTTCTGAGGGCGTTCTCAAATCGGCATGCGCATCAATATTGATGGTGTTAATGGCTTGTTTTAAAGCTTTGCTTGTTCCAGCAATAATGGGGTAAGCGTTGTTATGGCCACCGCCAATTACGATTGGAATTTTACCAGCAGCAACTATTTTCTCGATAATGGGCATTACCAAAATATCAATTTCACTTACCTTTTTTCGCAGTCCTTGTATTGTGTTTTCTAGGGGTTCTTCAATTTCAAAATAACCCAATAGGAGTAATTTTTTTCCAGTCAAAAATTCATTTTCTTGAAGATTTAACAAGGCTTTTAAAGCCGCTTGAAAAGCAGTTTTAGCACCTCCAATTCCACCATTTGCCCTTACGCCAATATCTTCGGGAATACCTAAAAGCACAAATTGGGCATTTGATTGCGAAAGTTCTCCCAAATTTGATATAGTGAGTGCTTGCTCACCAATTTTCGTCTCACCATCTCTTTGGCTTACAAGCATTAAGATGTCGTTTCTTGAAAACAATTTAAAGCTATCCATTATAAATTTTTCCGTTTAAAATGATGGTTTCTATTTGATTTTCGCCAAAACTATAGGGTAAAAAAGCGATGGAAGGCATTTTTTTGGTGACAAATAAATTGGCTTTTTTGCCAATGGCAATACTTCCCAATTCGTTGCTCAATTGCATAGCCGCAGCTCCATTTATTGTGGCTGCATTGATGGCTTCTTGAGGCAACATTTTGAGTTTGACACACGCCAATGAAACGACAAAATTCATGTTGCCCGATGGCGTTGAACCTGGGTTATAATCGCTGGCAATGGCCAATGTTGCATTGGCTTGTATTAGACTTCTAGCGTTGGCAAAAGGAATGCCTAGATAAAACGAACAAGAAGGCAACAAAGTCGCGATGGTTTCACTGTTTGACAAACTGTTAATCGTCTGTTCGTCTGTTTCTTCTAGGTGATCAACCGATATGGCATGATGTTTTACGCCTATCTGCACACCGCCCGATACCGCCAACTGATTGGCATGAATTTTTGGCTTTAAACCATATTTAGCACCTTCACTAAGCAAAAGATCGGTTTCCTCTACCGAGAAAAATCCATTTTCGCAAAATACATCCATATAATCGGCGAGGTTTTCGGAAGCAACAAGGGGCAACATCTCGTTGATAATTAAATCTAAATAGCCTTTATGATTATTTTTATATTCGGTTGGATAGGTGTGTGCTGCCAAAAAAGTGGCTTTGATAGGTATTGGCGAATTTTGTTTCAATCGTTTGATTACCCTCAACATTTTTAGTTCACTTGCTACCGAAAGACCATATCCACTTTTTATTTCCAAAGCCCCCGTTCCTAGTTTGATGAGGTTTTGAAGACGAATGTTTGCACTTTCAAATAATTCATCTTCGGTAGCTAAGGCAAGTTTTTGTGCTGAATTTAAAATTCCGCCACCAGCTGCGGCAATTTCTTCATAGCTTTTGCCTTGTATTTTCATTACAAATTCTTCTTCACGAGAGGCTGCAAAAACAATATGACTATGGCTATCGCACCAAGATGGAAAAACGTATTTTCCTTCAACAGAAAATGTATGGGGATGATTCCGTAAATTTTCAGGAAAGGAGTCCATGCTGCCAAAATCTTTTATCAAATCGTTTTCAAGCAAGAGCCATGCATTTTCTAAAATGGGCAGTTGAGCCAATTCATTTCCTTTTAGCCTTAGCGTTTGCTTTGGGTGCAAACCCACAATTCCTTTGATGTGCGTGATGAGCATTTAGTTTGAAATTTCGATTAAAATTGGACAATGATCGGAATGAACCGCATCAGGCAATATTTTTGCATTTTTTATACGTTCTACAAGCGGAAGACTTACCAAATGATAATCGATACGCCAACCTAAGTTTTTGCCTCTTGCACCTGCACGATAGCTCCACCACGAATAATGGTGTGGGTCGGGATTGAATTCACGAAAAACATCCGAAAATCCATTTTGGATGAATTTGTCCATCCACGCCCTTTCTTCTGGTAAAAAACCAGATGAATTGGCATTTGATTTTGGGTTATGTATGTCAATCGCCTTGTGGCAAATGTTGTAATCTCCTGAAACAATTAAATTGGGAAATTGGATTTTCAATGTAGAGATGTATCCTTCAAAAAAATCCATAAACGCATATTTTTTATCTTGCCTTTCGTCGCCACTTGAACCCGATGGAAAATAAACGCTCATCAACGAAAACGTATCGAAATCCGCTCTTAGGACTCTGCCTTCGGCATCTATCCAATCTTCTCCACAACCATATTCAACATGTTTGGGTTTTATTTTGGTAAATAAAGCTACGCCACTATACCCTTTTTTTTCGGCAGCAAACCAATAATGATGATAGCCCAATTGTTCGATAAGGGCAATAATTTCAGGAATTTGTTCTTGAAGCGCTTTTACTTCTTGTAGGCAAATCATGTCGGCTTTTGTGGCTTCTAACCAATTAAAAAAACCTTTGGTGCTTGCAGCCCTAATTCCGTTTACGTTGTAAGACAATATTTTCATGTTCGGGTAAAATTAGAAAAATATTTGATGAGTTTAGTAGGTTGTTTTCGTTTCCATAATTTCTTACAAATAAAATTCTGTATTTTTGTGCTTGATAAAAAAAATGTTGAATGATTGAACTACCGACTACAGACAAAACCCACGATGAGGAGCGCCAAGGCGAAGCATTGGTAATAACCAAGCCAAGCCAACCAAATGGCCGAAAATTATACATAGAAAGCTATGGTTGTGCGATGAATTTTGCCGATAGTGAGATTGTAGCCTCTATTTTGGGAGATTCAGGTTTTGAAACCACCAACGATTACCAACAAGCGGATGTAATTTTTATAAATACTTGTTCGATACGAGACAATGCCGAGACGCGTGTCCGCAATCGACTGTCTCAATTTGGGGTGGAAAAAAGACGTAATCCTAAATTAATTGTTGGCGTACTGGGTTGCATGGCAGAACGATTAAAAGCCAAATTTTTGGAAGAAGAAAAATTGGTTGATGTAGTGGTTGGCCCTGATGCCTATCGCGATTTGCCACAACTATTAGACCAAGCCGAAGACGGTAGAAAAGCCGTTAACGTATTGCTGTCGAGAGAAGAAACCTATGCAGATATTAGTCCTGTACGTTTAAATAGCAACGGCATCACAGCCTTTATTTCCATCACCAGAGGTTGCGACAATATGTGTTCGTTTTGCGTAGTGCCTTTTACAAGAGGCCGAGAACGCAGCAGAAATCCTAGCTCTATTGTTGCAGAAGCCATTGATTTGTTTGAGAAAGGTTATCGTGAGGTAACACTTTTGGGGCAAAATGTGGATAGTTACAAATGGCACGAAAATCAAGAAATCCCTTTGGAAGATGACCCAACATCGGTAAATTTTGCACAATTATTGGCGATGGTGGCGGTAATTAGTCCTGATTTGAGAATTAGATTTTCTACTTCTCATCCAAAAGACATTACCGACGAAGTATTGCATACCATTGCCAAATACGACAACATTTGCAACTACATCCATTTACCCGTTCAATCGGGAAGTACGAGGATTTTGGAACTGATGAACAGAACCTATACCCGTGAATGGTATATTGAGCGTTTAGACGCCATCCGAAGAATTATTCCAGGTTGTTCTATTTCTTCCGACATCATTGCCGGTTTTTGCACCGAAACTGAAGAAGAGCATCAAGAAACTTTGAGCATTATGGATTATGCCAAATTTAACTTTGCTTATACTTTTTCGTATTCAGAAAGACCAGGCACTTTAGCCGCTAGAAAATATGCAGATGATATACCTGAGGAGGTAAAAAGTCGCAGATTAGCCGAAATATTTAAAAAACAGCAAGAAGATTCTTTGGCTTGCTTAGAAGAGTTTGTAGGCAAAACGGTAAAAGTATTAATTGAAGGACTTTCGAAAAAATCGGATAAAGAATATAGAGGTAGAAACGACGAAAACGCGATGGTAGTGTTCCCGATTACGGAAAGCGTAAAACCGGGCATGTATGCCAATGTATTTATCGAAAAATGTACTTCGGCTACATTGATAGGCAGAGTAGTCTAATTTTGTTTTAACCTTTTTAATTGAAAACATATCGCCAAGATGGATATTCAAGATATAAAAAATAGATTTGGTATAATTGGAAATTCTCCGTTATTAAACCGAGCCATTGACATTGCAAGACAGGTAGCTCCTACCGATATGTCGGTTTTGGTGACGGGCGAAAGTGGCAGCGGTAAAGAGGTGTTTTCACATATTATTCATCAAATGAGTGCCCGCAAACATGGCGCTTTTATTGCCGTAAATTGTGGCGCTATTCCAGAAGGAACTATTGATTCGGAATTGTTTGGACACGAAAAAGGCTCTTTTACAGGTGCACATGAAGCTCGAAAAGGCTATTTTGAGGTAGCCAATGGCGGAACCATCTTTTTGGATGAAGTAGCCGAATTGCCAGTGGGCACACAAGCTAGATTGCTACGGATTTTAGAAAGTGGCGAATACCTTCGGGTAGGTTCTTCAAAAGTTCAAAAAACAGATGTGCGCATTGTAGCCGCAACCAATGTGGATGTGTATGATCGTGTAAAGTCAGGCAAATTTAGAGAAGATTTATATTATCGATTGAACACCGTTCCTTTGAAAATACCCGCATTAAACGAAAGAAAAGAAGATATTTATTTACTTTTCAGAAAGTTTTCAGCCGATTTTAGCGACAAATACCGCAGTCCGGGCATTCAGTTAGAGCCTGATGCGGTAACTACTTTGAGTAATTACAGTTGGCCGGGCAATATCCGTCAACTAAAAAACATTGCTGAGCAAATTTGTGTATTGGAAAAAGAAAGACTGGTCAGTCAAACGGCTCTACTCAACTATATTCCAAACGAGCGAGTAGGTAATTTACCCGTAGCAATCAATCGAGAAAATAAAGACGAATTTTCGGAGCGAGATATTCTTTACAAAGTGCTTTTCGATATGAAAAAAGATATGATTGAGCTTAAAAAACTGGTTGCCGAAATCATTCGGAACGGAGGGAATACTTCCGCTTTGGTAGATGAGCAAACACATTATGTGAATCAATTGTATCAAGATATTGAAACCCCATTGAACCACCATGTAGAAACCAGCTTAACGATAAAATCACCCCATCCACAAGCAGATGTGGAGGATGTGAATTTTACACAAGATGTGGAAGCGGAAGAAGAATCGTTATCATTGATAGAAAAAGAATCGGATTTGATACGAAAAGCCTTGATAAAACACAAAGGCAAACGAAAATTTGCAGCCCTTGAATTGGGAATTTCAGAACGAACTTTATATCGAAAAATAAAAGAATTAAATTTATAGCCATGAAAAAATACCTCGTCATTACTTTTGCCTTGCTTTTGAGTGCTTGTAGCTATAAATTTAATGGAGCATCCATTCCTCCAGAAATGAAAACCATAAAAGTGTATTTTTTTGAAAACAATGCTACTTTGGTTGTGCCTTATTTAAGTCAACAGTTTACAGAGGATTTGAAAACACGAATACGAAACCAAACCAAGTTAAACATTATTCAAACCGAGGCTCATGGTGCTTTTGAAGGGCGAATTACAGCATATTCTATTAACCCTGTGGCCATCCAAAACAATGCAAATCCAGTTCCTGGAGCCAATAGAATGAGCATAACGGTAAGCGTAAAATACACCAACGAGATCAATCCAAAAAACAATTACGAAGAAAGTTTTACAAGGTTTAAGGATTTTGTTTTGGGTTCGCAAAGCTTACAGAGTTTAGAAGCACAATTGATAAAAGATATAAATGTGCAGTTGACCGAAGATATTTTTAATAGAGCTTTTGCACAATGGTAGCTATAAATAAACTTACAATTATTATATTAGCACCGTGGAAATAACAACAGATTTAAAAAATAGATTAGCGACCTTGATTTCTTCACCTGATTTGGTGCGGTTAAATGATGCGGAATGGCTTAAAAATCTGGTTGAAAAATATCCTTATTTCGAGCCTTTGCATCTTTTGTTGGCAAAAGCTACTCAAAACACATCTTTTTTTGAACAAAACTGCAATAAAGCAGCTTTTTTTGGAAATAGAGCGCTTTTGTATCAGCTTTTGCATCATCCTAAAGAACTTAAAAGTCAGTTTTTAAACGCAAACGATACGAATGTTATTGTTGAAGAAATAATTTCAAGCGACAATTCAGTAGAAATATTTGAGGAAATTTCGGAAGTAAATTTTGTTCCCCAAGCGCAAAAAAATGGGGAAGAAATCTCTACCGAAAACGCAAGTCAAGAGGAAGAAGTGTTTGAAGAAATTTCGGAAGTAAATTTTATTGCTGAGGAAAGTATTTACGAAGAAGAAACGCTTTTGGAAGAAATTTCTATTGAAAACGCAAGTCAAGAGGAAGTGTTTGAAGAAATTTCGGAAGTAAATTTCACCACAAACACCACAATTCCTGTAAATATTGAGGAGCCTTTTGTAGAAACCTTATACGAAAACGAAGAAAATACGGATTTAGAAACGGTTGTCAAAAAAGAGCAAGCAAATCCAGCCGAAGACACTCAAAAGATAAGTAAATACGATGATGATAAATTGCCGTATTCTTTTTTGTGGTGGCTTTCTAAAACCAGAAGAGAATATCAAGAATCGTTTCAACCCTATGTTTTTACTAAAAAAGGATCGCTAGACCATCAATATGTTGAGCATGTCTTTCATTTACAAACACCTTTTCACGAAAAGGATTTAAACGAAAGACCGATAAAGGCAAAAAACGAAAATAGAAGAGATATTAAAATTATAGATAATTTTATTGCCGCCGACCCACAAATAAGACCTTTAGCGGGTGAAAAAATTGACAACGAGAATAAGGGCAAGAAAAGTGCAGAGGATAAAAACGATGTCGTTTCCGAAACTTTAGCCGCTATTTATACCGAACAGATGCTTTATCAAAAGGCAATAGACATTTATAAAAAATTAAGTTTGAAGTTTCCAGAAAAAAGCCGTTACTTTGCCAAAATTATTAAATCTTTAGAAAAAAAAATGTAATCCATATATTATGATTTTATTATACACCTTATTAATTATTGTTTGTTTAGTTTTAGGCTTGTTTGTTTTAATACAAAATCCTAAAGGTGGCGGTTTGGCTACAGGCGGTAGCGGTAGCAACATGTTTGGCGTGCAACGCACCAGCGATGTTTTAGAAAAAGGAACGTGGGTTTTAATCGCTTCAGTAGTGGTTATTTCTTTAGCAATTACAGTGATTTCTAAAACAAGCACAGGCTTAGGTTCAGGAGATTCAAAAATTCAAGAACAATTAGACAAAACAGTAGCACCTTCACCTGTTGGTGGAAATGCAACTCCAGCTCCTGGAGCTGTTCCTGCACCAGCAACGAAGTAAGAAATTTATAAATTATTTTGAAACCGAAGAAATGAATTTCTTCGGTTTTTTTTGTTTTTAAAAAGATGCTATTAAATTCCTATCAAGAAACATTTATCGAAGCGGGTTGTGACGAAGCAGGTAGGGGCTGTTTAATTGGTCCTGTGTATGCAGCAGCAGTTATCTTGCCCAAAGATTTTGTATTGGAAGGATTAACCGATTCGAAAAAAGTGAGTGAAAAACAACGTAATCATTTGCGTTTGATTATTGAAAAAGAAGCTCTAGCTTGGGCTGTTGCCTCGGTAGATAACGAGGAAATTGACAAAATAAATATCCTTAATGCGTCTATCTTGGCCATGCACAAGGCGATTGAACAATTGAAGGTGATGCCTCAATTTTTAGCCATTGATGGCAATCGATTTAAGCCTTATAGAAGCCTTCCGCACCAATGCGTCATAAAAGGTGATAGCAAGTATTTAAACATCGCTGCGGCATCTATTTTGGCTAAAACACACAGAGATGCGTTTGTAGATAAAATAGCACTAGAATACCCTGAATATGCTTGGCAACAAAACAAAGGCTATGCCACGGCTAAACACCGTTTGGCGTCTATCGAATATGGATTGACTCCCTACCATCGAAAAACATTTGCGATAAAGGCTTGAAAACCAAAAAAAGGTCAAACCTTTTGAGTTTGACCTTTACGGATAATTTTTTTGAAAGTTTTACATTTTTATTTCTTCTCCTTTTTGTGAAAGGAAATGAAATTCAGTTAAACTGTAAGCTTTTGAAGATTGTACTTTAATCCAATTTTTGTATTTAAAATACCATTTCCATTGTAGCGAGAAGATACCTTTTTTGATAAAGGCTTCCACATAAGGATGTACGCACAATTGAATATTTTTTTCGTTTTGCTCTTGTAATAAATAAGCTAAATTGCTTTCAATTTCGTCTATTAAAACAATGCTGGCTCTAATTTCACCTGTTCCATCACAAGTAGGGCATTTTTCGCTGGTTACAATGTTCATTTCAGGTCTAACCCTTTGACGTGTAATTTGTACTAAACCAAATTTGCTTGGCGGCAAAATGGTGTGTTTAGCTCTATCTAAAAGCATTAATTCTTTCAGATAATCGAAAAGAATTTTTCGATTGGTAGGTTTGTGCATGTCAATAAAATCGACCACAACAATACCACCCATATCACGCAAGCGCAGTTGCCTTGCAATCTCTTTTGCGGCCTCTTTGTTTACTTGTAATGCATTTTCTTCCTGTGTATCTTTACTAGCGGTTCTATTGCCGCTATTCACGTCTATTACGTGCAAAGCTTCGGTGTGTTCTACCACTAGGTAGGCGCCGCCAGCAAGATTTACGGTTTTTCCAAAAGCATTTTTGATTTGCTTTTCAATGCCGAAGTTTTCGTAAATTGTTTCTTTGTTTTTATAATGTTTTACAATTTTTTCCATTTCTGGAGAAACTTGCTTCACATAAGAGCGAATGTCTTCGTACAAAGCCTCGTCATTTACATGAACATTCGTAAAATCGCTAGATAAAATATCCCGAATTAAGGTAGATGAACGATCCATCTCTCCCAAAACACGTTTTGAAGGCTCTGTGCTGTGTAGTTTTTTTGCAAAATTTTCCCATTTGGCTACACAATCTGCCAAATCCTTTTGCAATTCCTCTACACCCTTTGCTTCAGAAACGGTACGGATAATAACGCCAAAGTTTTTAGGCTTTATGCCTTCGATTATTTTTTTTAATCGATTGCGTTCGGTATTACTTTTAATTTTTTTAGAAACAGAAATCACATTGGTAAAAGGCACCAAAACAATATATCTGCCTGCAATAGAAATTTCGGCGCTTAATCTAGGGCCTTTAGTTGAGATAGGTTCTTTCGCAATTTGAACGGGAATAATGATGTTTTTATCTAAAATATCAGATATCTTGCCCGCTTTATCGATGTCTTCTTCTAGTTTGATTTTTTCTAAAAAATCGCTACTAACTGAACCATTCCGCTTAATTTTAGTAAACTTTATTAAAGATTTTACTTGTGTTCCTAAGTCAAAATAATGCAAAAAAGCATCTTTTTCGTATCCAACATCTACAAATGCAGCATTGAGGCCTGGCATAATTTTTTTTATGCGGCCTAAATAAATATCCCCTACGGCGTAGTTATTGTTAGATTGTTCTTTGTGGAGTTCAACAAGTTGTTTATCTTCAATTAAAGCGATGCTAACTCCCGTAGGTGTGGCATCAATAATTAGTTCCTTAACCAAATTTACAAATTTAAAGGTGTTTTCACACCTCATTACATATTGGATAATTAGACAAACAAATACATAGCCTAATATAAAAATATTAGGCTATGTATCGTTATAGTTGATTAATGATCAGTCATTAATCCTGACAAAAATAAATTAAACCTTGAGGTTTAACTTAGTGATCTATTTTTTCTTATGTCTATTTTTTCTTAAACGTTTTTTACGTTTGTGTGTAGCCATTTTATGTCTTTTTCTCTTTTTACCACTTGGCATAATCTTTTAATTTAGTGTTTTTAAAAATCTGTTATTTAATTATTTTTTTAGCTCAGCCAACTTCTTTTCTATAAAACTAGTTAAAGTTGGGTTGGCGGCTAATTTTTTGCTCTTTGTATAAGCGTTTATCGCTTCATTGTTTTTTCCTAAGCTTTCATAAGCGGTAGCTAAATAAAAATAGGCTTCAGGACTTTCTTTGTAGGCTATTATTTTGTTAAATCGATCTACAGCTTTGTCAAATTGACCCGATTTCATTGCAAACATACCTAAATTCATGTTCGCTTTTATATTATTCGGTTCTTTTTTCACAATTTCCAACAACATTGTAATTCCTTGCATTGGTGCTCCTATTCCATTTACGATGGTAGTTGCCAATCCAATTTGTGAGGAAATGTCATTTTTGTCAAAAGTAAGTGCGGTTGAATAGGCAATATTGGCTTTTTGTAAAAAACCCGATTGCATTAAACTGTCTTTACTGTTTTCAAAAGCGCTTAAAAAACGATTACCCGTAGTTAACCAATTGTTTAAGCTAGGCTGCGATTTAGCGATTTCTTCAAAATAAAAAGCGCTTGGCCCGTCTTGAGCTACATCATCCCATTTTTTTGCTAAACTTTTCGCCAAATTAATTTTTTCAGCTCCAGAAGCACCTGCATAGTTTTGTTCTAAGTTGGTAATTTCTTTTGCTATCGTATTGCTAATCAGGTTTTTTGCCGTAGCAGAAACTTCTTGCAAATTAATGTTTTGATTTGTATTGCTGGGTTGAGCAGCGGCGGTGTTTTCTTCTTCTTTTACTAAACCTTTAATGTCACGACTAAATAAAAAACCAACCAACAAAATAATTGCGGCGATAAATATGATTTGCGTTTTATTTAAGGATTTAAGCATTTTTTGAAAAAATTATTTTTTAATGTTTTTTACTTTTTCAGAGAAAACTTTTGCTGGTTTAAAGCTTGGAACATAATGTTCTGGGATGATAATTGCAGTGTTTTTAGAAATGTTTCTCGCTGTTTTTTCAGCTCTTTTTTTAACTACAAAACTACCAAAACCTCTGATGTACACATTTTCTCCAGCAATCATATTGTTTTTTACTACTTTGAAAAACGCTTCAATAGCTTCTTGCACATCTACTTTTTCAACACCTGTTTTTGAGGCTATTTCTGAGATAACTTCTGCCTTAGTCATAATTTTAATTTTTAAATTTATAATTGTTTTTGGGTTGCAAAAGTATTGTTTTAAAGTGAGATACAAAAATTATTTAGCACTATTTTTTATTTTTTTAAATTGGATGTAATTATAAAGGTTAGGAAATGTAATTTTGGAAAGATGGAATTTCAAAAAGAACTGATTAATTGGTATTTAAAAAATAAAAGAGATTTGCCTTGGCGAAATCAAAAGGATGCGTATGTGATTTGGCTGTCGGAAATTATTTTGCAACAAACTAGAGTCGCACAAGGACTGCCTTATTTTGAAAAATTTCTAGCGCATTTCCCTACTGTAGTGCACTTTTCCTCCGCTTCGGAGCAAGAGGTGTTGAAACTTTGGCAAGGCTTGGGCTATTATTCGAGAGGGCGGAACATGTTGCATACCGCCAAAATGGTGGTTGAGAAACATCAAGGTATTTTCCCTATTGCGTACAAAGATTTGATCCTATTAAAAGGAATTGGCGATTATACCGCCGCAGCTATTTCATCTTTTTCAAATGGAGAACAAAAAGCCGTTTTAGATGGCAATGTGTTTAGGGTTTTGGCTCGATATTTTGGAATAAGCACAGCCATTAACTCCAGTTTAGGCAAAAAAGAGTTTTCTAAATTAGCTCAAGAATTGATTTTGGGGCAAGATGCTGCTAATTATAATCAAGCCATTATGGAGTTTGGCGCTTTGCAATGCAAGCCCGTTTCGCCCAACTGTGGGCAATGTGTGCTGGCTACAAGCTGCGCTGCTTTTTCAAATCAAGAGGTAACAAACCTTCCTGTGAAAATAAAAAAAGCCAAATCAAGAGAACGCTGGTTTAATTATTTTTTTATTGAAAATGAAGGGGATATATTGGTACATCATCGACAAAAAGGCGATGTTTGGCAACATTTATACGATTTTCCTTTGGTAGAAACGACGAATTTTTGGAATGTTGATGGAAGTGACTTCAATAAAAAAGCAGCAGGTTTGGTTGGTGAAAAAGCCATTTTAAAACCCCTACATTCGGTTAAACATTTGCTAACGCACCAAACAATTTATGTACAGTTTTTTGAAGTAAAGGATGTTCAAGACAAATCCAACTCTTTTTTAAAAATTTCTTTAGATGCGTTTAAGTTGTTGCCACAGCCCAAGGTTATCCATGATTTTATGTCTAATTATGAAAAACAAACAATAGATTATGTCAGGTATTAATAAAGTTATTTTAATCGGTCGTTTGGGTAAAGACCCAATAGCTAGATATGTAGAAAGTGGCGTTTGTGTAGTTAATTTTACACTTGCTACAACAGAAAATTTTACCAAAGATGGAAAAAGAACGGAACAAACCGAATGGCATCAAATTGTGATGTGGCGTTCCGTTGCCGAATTAGCGGTAAAATATTTAAAAAAAGGAACCTTGATTTATTTAGAAGGAAAACTCCGCACCAGAAGTTTTGAAGACACTTCTAAAATAAAGCGACAAGTAACCGAAGTAGTTGCAGACAGTTTTAAAATATTGGGCTCAAATCCCAATCAAACACCAAATACAGCAATCTCACCAAGCAACACCACAGTAGATGTAGAAAAAATTGCTTCAAATGATGAATCCGGTGATTTACCTTTTTAACTAAAAATAGCCTTGGGGTTTTCCAAGGCTATTTGTTTTTTTATTCTACCGTCACCGATTTGGCTAAATTTCGGGGTTGGTCAACATTGCAGTTTCTCAACACAGCAATGTGGTAGGACAGCAGTTGTAAAGGAATGGTTGCTAATAAGGGCAAGAACGCTTCGCTTGCGTCGGGTATTTCGATGCAATAATCTACCATTTTCTTTACTTCGGTATCGCCTTCGGTAACAATAGCAACTACAATACCTTTTCGGGCTTTTACCTCTTGTATGTTGCTCATCACTTTTTCGTAAGATGAATTTTTAGTGGCAATTACGACCACGGGCATTTCTTCGTCTATAAGCGCAATTGGGCCATGTTTCATTTCTGCCGCAGGATAGCCTTCGGCGTGGATGTATGATATTTCTTTAAGTTTTAAAGCGCCTTCTAAGGCAACAGGGAAACCACTTCCTCTGCCCAAAAATAAACAATTTCTAGCATCTTTAAGTTTTATGGCAACCTCTTTAATTAGTTTGTCAGACAATAATGCTTTAGAAATTTTTTCAGGGATTGCATCCAATTCGGTTAGTAACTCAACCAACTTAGAGTTGGTAATGGCACCTCTTTGTTGTGCTATATAAAACGCCATTAAAGTCAAAACGCTTACTTGAGCGGTAAATGCTTTGGTCGATGCTACGCCAATTTCTGGCCCAGCGTGGGTATAAACTCCAGCATGGGTAAGACGAGGAATTGAAGAACCTACCACGTTGCAAATACCAAAAATGGTAGCGCCTTTTTCTTTTGCCAATTCTATCGCCGCCATGGTGTCGGCAGTTTCTCCTGATTGAGAGATGGCAATTATTACATCTTTTTCAGTGATAATTGGGTTTCTGTATCTAAATTCAGAGGCATATTCAACTTCTACAGGTACACGAGCATATTCTTCAATTAAATATTCGCCCACCAAACCGGCATGCCATGATGTTCCACAGGCTACAATGATAATACGGTCAATATTTTTTAGCTTTTCTACAAAATCTTTGATACCTCCCAATTGTACTAGTCCCTCGTTTGGATAAATACGACCACGCATACAATCTCTTACTGAACGGGGTTGTTCATAAATTTCTTTCAACATAAAATGCTCGTAGCCGCCTTTTTCTAGCATTTCTAATTGCATTTCTAGTGCTTGAATGTAAGGGGTTTGCACTACGTTGTCTAGTCTTTTGATAAGTAAATTGTCACGCTTTACACACGCAATTTCATTGTCGTTTAAGTAAATTACATTTTTTGTATATTCAATGATAGGTGTTGCATCGGATGCGATAAAATATTCACCTTCACCCACACCAATTACCATCGGACTGCCTTTGCGAGCTACAATAAGTTGGTTAGGATTGTTTTTGTCCATAATTACGATGGCATAAGCGCCTGTAACTTCTTGTAGGGCTAGTCTAACCGCTTCTAAAAGATCTGTTTTTTCATTTTTATAAATTTCTTCAATCAAATGAATCAATACTTCGGTATCGGTGTCGCTGTTAAACTGATGTCCTCTGTTTAACAATTCTTCTTTTAAAACCGCATAGTTTTCAATAATGCCGTTGTGTATGATGCTTAAATTTCCATCGTTTGAAGTGTGAGGATGAGAATTCCTGTCTGACGGCTCGCCATGCGTTGCCCAACGGGTATGCCCCATGCCAATGGTTCCCGCTAAATCTTTCGATTCGGCATAGGCTTCCAATACATTTACTTTCCCGGCTTTTTTATAGATGTTTAGGGCGCTATTATTGATTAAAGCAATACCTGCGCTATCGTAGCCTCGATATTCTAATCTTTTTAAACCTTTTACCACAATTGGCCAAGCTTGTCGCCCTCCAATGTAACCTACTATTCCACACATATTATTTTATTTTAAAATCAAAATCCCAACAAAGGTATTAATTTGTTGGGATTTATTAATGAGGGAAATAAATTAAATATTTTTATTTAGTTGACCTTTGTGTAGTAAATGTTTAATTTAATGCGATTGGTAGGATTGATCAATTGATTTGATTTGTCTTTAGCACCAGAACCAATTATCGACCTTGCACCAGTACTAAAAGCACCCATCATATCAAATTCTGTTAAACCTGTTGCGCCTAAAAAAGTTCCATAATCTTCGGTTTTTTTGTCTATCAAGTCTTGCAAATAACTTGTCATCACAAAAATATAGCGATTGTTGATAGCATCAAAATAACCACCAAAACCACTTTCAGAAAGCGCTCTCGCATCTCCACCAGGGTTCGATTGTGTATATCGATTATTATCAGGAATGTTTTTACGTTGCTCGGCGATATCATAACGATACAAAGTTAATCGAGGAGAAGCCTTAAAAAGGCCCGTGTTGCTGCCCGTACTCAAATCTACAACCAATTCGGCTTTGTTGACTACAATTTTTCCCACCTTTTTACTTAGCTCGTTAAGATTTGGAAAGCTTATTTTGTTTCTTAATCCCGCCATTGGCTGTAAATAAGTGATTGGGTATTGAACAGCAGTGTTTTTTAATTGCGTTTCGATAGCTGTGCCTGTATAATCGTGTTTTATGGTGGCTGCTATCGGATTGCTTCCGCTGCTAATTGGGAAACTTACACCTACGGTATCTATATTTGATGTGGTAGAAGTATTGTTTGTTTTTCTGTAATACAATTCAAGTTTAGAGTTGCTACCTGCAAAATCAAAAAACATTAATCCGCCCGTGCCTGTTGTAGGGTTTTTAAGACCAACATGCAATCCTTTAAAATTACTTGTAAAAATGCTGTTTTTAGCTAACACCGCAGCCGATTGTTTTACAATTGCATTGTCGATAAAGGCTTTATCTAGTTTTATTCTTATTTGAGGATTAACATTTATTAAGGTATCTTTTTTACCCGTTATGATACTCATTACTTTGCTAAAGGTATTGGGTGCTATTTTTGCCGATTGACTGCCTAGTAGTTGACTTCCTTTAGTCCAAACTTTATTGCTCAAAAAAGAGGTTTCTGTAGCAGGGTTGTCATTTAATTGATATACTTCAATGTTGTAATTTGAAGTACTGTCGCCATAAAAAACAGTTTCATATTTGTTGTCTTTTACTATTCTGGCATAATTGAGCACCAAAACAGCAGAATCTAAAACAGGCGAAGTACCAAAACTATATGCATCTGAAGGTAAATTTACAGTCATTGCTAAATCGGCTTGGGTGGTGCCAAAAACAGGGTCAGTTAAAAATCCCATTGGGTATCTTCCATAGCCAACAGTGCTTTTTGGTTCTTCTTCAAGCGTTTCCGACTTGATGGTTAAAGTATCAATCAATGCGCTTTTAATAGCGTCTTTATCGTCAAGGTCTAAACCAATTTGATTAGCGTCTTTACAGGCGGCAAAAAGAAAAAGACTTATCAACAGGGTTAATAAGTCTAATTTGAAAAATTTCATAATATTATATAAAGTGCAATTATTAATCAACTGATATTAACTCTTCAGCACAAATTTCTTCATAAAGGCTGTAAAAGTTGTCGTAATTTTCGGTTAAATTATGTGCTAAAGTTGGCTTTTTCAAATCTTTAACAATCTTTAACACCTCTTTGTCGATGTTTTCATCTGCAAATACAACAGCATCCGAATATTTTATCGCACCGATGTGTAAACTATTGCAATCTCCTTTTTCGAAAACTTTGGTTTCTTCGGTCGTGATGTCCGTAATTACTGCTTTTTTGTAAAAGTCTGCGTTTAAGCTTCCTTCAAAACCATTTTCGTAAACAGAATACACCACTTTTGAGGTTTTAAAAGTAGGATCTTCCTTATAGGTAGTTTTGATGTAAAGCGGCACCAAAGCACTCATCCAACCATGACAATGTACAATATCTGGCGACCAGCCTAATTTTTTAACGGTTTCTAGCGCTCCTTTACAGAAAAACACCATACGCTCGTCATTGTCGGCATAAAATTTATTTTCTTTATCGGTAAAAACATACTTTCTGTGAAAATAATCTTCGTTATCTAAGAAATAAACTTGCATTCTTGCGGCAGGTATTGATGCCACTTTAATAATCAAGGGATTGTCGTTGTCGTTTACTACAATGTTCATCCCTGAAAGTCTAATTACTTCATGTAGCCTATTTCTTCTTTCATTGATGTTGCCAAATTTTGGCATCAAAATTCTAATTTCAAACCCTCTGTCTTGCATTGCTTGAGGCAATTTGCGGGTAATTTCTGAAATTTTACTAAGTTCGAGGAATGGCGACATCTCGTGGGTAACAATTAATAACTTTGCTTTTGCCATCTCCATATGCTAAATATTTTTGGTAAATAATAGATTATCAAGCAGCAAAGATAAGCAATAAATATCATTTTTTTGATTAATTGTATTCTTGTTTTGTTAAAACAAGATAAATACCCAACTTAGCGCCGAAAAATTATATATAAGTTTGAAAGTAATAAAGACCATTTCCGAGCTAAAAGAAGCCATAAGTACGGCAAAAGCGAGTTCAACCAAAACAGCCATTGTGCCTACAATGGGCGCTCTTCATGAAGGGCATTTGTCGTTAATTTCTTTAGCTAAGCAACAAGCCAAGCTGGTTGTTTGTACCATTTTTGTAAATCCTACGCAATTTACCGACCCAAAAGATCTAGAAAAATATCCCAGACCCTTAGCACATGATATTGAAAAATTGACGCAAGTAAATTGTGATATTTTATTCATGCCTAGTGTTTTAGAGATGTACCCTGACTTCCCTACGCCAGAAAAATGGAAAATAGATTTAGGTAAAGCAGAGTTTTTATTAGAAGGCGCTTTTAGAGCTGGTCATTATCAAGGTGTGACTCAAATTGTAAAAAAACTATTTGATGCCGTAGAGCCGAATATCGCTTTTTTTGGACAAAAAGACTACCAACAGGTGTTGATGATAAAAAACATGGTCGCTCATTTTCAATTGCCGATTGAAATTGTTTCTTGCCCTATTGTAAGAGAAGAAAGTGGTTTGGCGATGAGTTCGAGAAATATTCACCTTTCAGATGAAGATAGGCAAAAAGCTTTAGTGCTTTTTAAAGCCTTAAACATTGCAAAAGAAAATTTCAATAAATTGTCGATTGAAGATACGTTGGACTTATCTATTTCTACAATAGCACAAACACAGGGTGTAGAATTGGATTATTTTACCATTGCTGACGGTGAAACTTTGGAACCTATCACAACAAAAAATGCAACTAAAATAGTTGCATTAGTTGCCGCTAAAGTGGGACAAACGCGTCTTATCGACAATATGATATTGAAAGAATTAGATTAAATCATTCTTATGCTTTAGGTTTCCAAGCTTCTTTCAATGATACGGTTCGATTGAAAATGAATTTTTCAGCGTTTGAATCTTTATCTAAACAAAAATACCCTTTTCGTATAAATTGATATCTTGTGTCTTGATTTGCTCCAGTCAAATATGGTTCAATATATGCGTTTTTAATAACCTGCATGCTGTTCGGATTCAAATAATCTTTAAAGTCGCCTTCAGCAGCATCGGGCAATTCTTGCGTAAATAAATTCTCGTAAATACGTACCTCTGCCGTTTTTGCATGTGCTACACTTACCCAGTGAATGGTTCCTTTGACCATCAATCCACTGGTATCGTTGCCACTTTTTGATTCAGGAATATAAGTACAATGCACCTCTGTCACGTTTCCATTTTCATCCTTCACAAAATCATTGCACTGCACAATGTAGGCATGTTTCAATCTTACGGTGGCACCAGGGGCTAATCTAAACCACTTTTTAGCTGGTTCTTCCATAAAATCCTCCCTTTCAATCCATAATTCTTTACCAAAAGGAATTTCGCGGTGTCCACCTTTGTCTTCTGCCTCAGGATTATTTTCGCCGATTAAGATTTCACTTTGTTGGCTGTAATTGGTAATCACCAATTTGATAGGATCTAAAACCGCCATCACACGGGTAGCTGTTTTGTTTAAGTCTTCACGAACACAAAACTCTAACAAACCCAATTCGATTAAATTTTCTCTTTTGGCAATGCCGATTTTTTCGCAAAAAGCTCTAATGCTGGCAGGTGTATATCCTCTTCGGCGCAAACCGCTAATGGTAGGCATGCGAGGGTCGTCCCAACCGCTTACCAAGTTTTCGTTCACCAATTGCATCAATTTTCGTTTACTCATTACCGTATAGGAAAGGTTTAAACGAGCAAATTCGTATTGTTTAGATGGGAAAATTTCTAACTTTTCGATAAACCAATCATACAATTCACGATGTGAAACATATTCAAGCGTACATATTGAATGGGTAATGTTTTCGATGCTATCGCTTTGTCCATGTGCAAAATCGTACATCGGATAAATGCACCAAGTCGTTCCTGTGCGGTGGTGTGCGGCGTGTTTGATGCGGTAAATAATAGGATCACGCATCAACATATTTGGGCTCGACAAGTCAATTTTTGCTCTCAAAATACACGTTCCATCCTCAAAATCGCCCTTTTTCATTTGTGCAAACAAAGCCAAATTTTCAGCAACAGTACGATTTCTGTATTCGTTGGCTACGCCAGCTACGGTTGGCGTTCCTTTTTGAGTTGCAATATCTTCTGCACTGCTGTGGTCCACATAAGCTAATCCTTTTTCAATCAATTTTACGGCATAGCCATGCAATTGGTCAAAATAATCGGAAGCATACAATTCATTTTTCCACTCAAAACCCAACCATTTTATATCCTCTTGTTGGCTATTTACGTATTCTGTTTTTTCTGTTACAGGGTTTGTATCATCAAAACGCAAATTGGTGTAGCCGCCATATTTTTTTGTTAAACCAAAATTCAAGCAAATTGCCTTGGCATGTCCAATATGTAAATAGCCATTGGGTTCAGGCGGAAAGCGGGTAACTAAACTTTTACATTTTCCACTTTTTAAATCCGCCTCAATTAGTTCTTCAATAAAGTTTAACGAACGTTCTTCACTCATAATTATTTTTTTTGTGTCACAAAGGTAATAACAATGTTTTTGTTTTTCGGATGTTGGTTAATTAAAGCAGTATTTTTTTTACATTTACATCGTTTTTTGAGTTTTATATTATGGATAAAGTATTAAATAGACCTATACGGGTTTTGATAGCGAAAGTAGGGCTGGATGGACACGATAGAGGAGCGAAGGTGATTGCCACTTCTTTGCGAGATGCAGGAATGGAAGTAATCTATACAGGATTGAGGCAAACGCCTGAAATGGTGGTTAATACCGCTTTGCAAGAAGACGTGGACGCAATAGGAATTTCTATCTTGTCGGGTGCACACATGACCGTTTTCCCAAAAATAATTGAGGAAATGAAAAAGAAAGGCATAACCGACGTATTGCTTACTGGAGGCGGAATTATTCCTGATGGAGATATGGTAAAATTGAAAGCATTAGGTGTGGGCGAGCTTTTTGCCCCAGGAACCACCATGACTGCCATTTCTGAATACATAAAAAACTGGGCAATAGAAAACAGAAATTTTAACAACAATGGAATATAAAAACATTATCATAACGATAAAAGACCATATCTTTTATTTAACGATAAACAGAGAATCGAAGCTAAATGCTTTGAACAAAGACACCTTACACGAAATATCAAACGCGATAGAAAGTGCAAAAAATGATGCCAATGTACGAGCTATTTTGATTACTGGTGCAGGACAAAAGTCGTTTGTTGCGGGTGCAGATATTTCAGAATTTCAAGATTTTGATTTGCAAGGTGGCAAACAATTAGCCATCGAAGGACATAAAAACGTATTTGATGCAATAGAAAATTGTCCTAAGCCTATAATTGCAGCGATTAATGGCTTTGCTTTGGGTGGAGGATTGGAATTGGCAATGGCTTGTCACATTCGCATTGCTTCTGAAAACGCTAAATTGGGTTTGCCAGAAGTAACTTTAGGATTAATACCTGGTTATGGCGGCACACAACGTTTGACACAGTTGGTAGGAAAAGGCAAAGCGATAGAAATGATTACTACCGCAGCAATGATTAGCGCTGAAAATGCAGAAAAAATAGGCTTGGTAAATTACGTAACAACGCTAGAAAATTTGATTCCGAAGGCGGAAGAACTTTTGAATAAAATAAAACAAAATGCACCTATCGCCATTGCCAACGCCATTGCTGCGGTAAATGCTAATTTCGATAAAAATGCAAACGGTTTTGAAGTAGAAATTAATCGATTTGCAGATTGCTTTGCTACACAGGATTTTAAAGAGGGCGTAAACGCGTTTTTAGAAAAAAGAAAAGCTAATTTTGAAGGTAAATAAATTAATCATAAGATGAAAGACAACACAAAAGTAATTACAGCCTTATTGGTAGGCGTAGCGGCAGGAGCAATTTTAGGCGTTTTGTTTGCACCCGACAAAGGAAGTGAAACCAGAGAAAAATTAGGTAGAAATTTGAAAGATTTGGGCGATAACTTAAAAGAAAAAGCATCGGACGAGTTGAGTAACTTGAGCGCTCTAAAAGATAGAGTGGTGGATGCTTTTAAAAACAATCCAAACGGAGTTGCTGCGGAGTATGATGAAACCGAACACGCCTAAGCTTTAAAGATGGCAGATCAAAAAAACATAGAATCGATTATTGCAGATACCAAAGTTTATCTCGATAATCGATTAGATTACATTCGTTTAGTGGTGCTCGAAAAGACCGCTAAATTTTTTGCAAACTTGGTTTCCAATACTTTGTTGCTTGTCTTTTTTGGGGTTTTCATTTTGTTTGGCAGTCTCACTTTAGGCTTTTATCTGTCGCAAATTTGGGGTAGCTATACCTTAGGTTTTGCAGCGGTAACGGGCATTTATTTGTTGCTATTTGTGGTTTTACTATTGCTAAAAGGAAAAGTGATAGAAAAGCGTTTGGCAGATTTTTTTGTCAAAATGTATTTTAATAAAATTGAAGACAAGAAGGATGAAAAGTAAAATCGAAACTTTAGCGCAATTACAGCAAGAAATTAAACGTTTGGAAGCATCTTGCAACCAACAGGAAGTGATTTTAAAACCCTTGTGCTTATTGTCGATAGATCCCAAATAATCTACTCATGGAAGATGAAGTGTTGTTGTAGTTTTATGATATAACAAACTCAAGAGTTTAAATTTTCAAAAAGAAATGATTGTATCGCAAATAAATTCACAGATAACATTAGATTATCTTCAAAAGAAGAGGGAAAATCAATATTTCGAACGTAAAGGCTTAGGTGAAAAAGATATCAAGCCAACTAAAATTGCGGATGAGTTAATTGGTATGCTCAATGCAGATGGTGGCGTGTTGGCGTTTGGGGTGTCGGATAATGGAGAAATTCAAGATTTAAAAAGCCTTGGAGAACAACTAAGCCAATACAGAAATCTGTTTATTGATTTTATAGAGCCCCACGGCAATATTAAGCTTGAGGAAATTGAAGTAAATGGTGATTTAGTATTTCTTTATCATGTTGATCAAGATATTGAACGCATTTTTAAACGAAAAGATAATGAGCATATTTTCCTCAGAGTGGATGATAAAAACAGGCATTTAGATAGAAATGCTGTTAGAGCATTAGAATATGATAAACAAATAAGAAAATTTGAAGATGAAACACAGCCTGATTTTAATTTTGAAGACCTTGATAATAAATTAATCGAGGGTTATAAGCAAAAATTAAATTACCAAGGTTCCTTACTTGACTTGCTTGTAAAGAGGCATTTGGCAATAAAAAAAGAAGGAGAATACAAAATAAAAAAAGCAGGGGTTTTACTTTTTGCAAAAGACCCTGAAAAATACATTACATCTGCATCTCTTCGATACATTCGATATGAAGGCGTAGAAGCGAAAGTTGGAACGGAGCACAATGTGGTAAAAGATGAACGATTTGAAAACAATTTACCTTCGATTATTGGCCATGTAAGAAACTTCCTAAAAACCACTTTAAAAGATTATTTTTTTCTTGATTTAGAAACAGGACGTTTTAACAAAGTACCTGAATACCCTGAAGAAGCATGGCTTGAAGGAATTGTAAATGCACTTTGCCATCGTTCATATAATATTCAAGGTAATGCGATTTACATAAAGCATTTTGACGATCGCATAGAAATATCTAACAGCGGACCTCTTCCTGCTCAAGTTAGCATTGAAAATATTAGAACGGAAAGATATTCTCGCAATCCACGTATCGCAAGAGCATTGGAAGACATGGGTTTTGTTCGCCAATTAAACGAGGGAGTGTCGAGAATATATCAATCTATGGAAAAATCTATGCTTTCTATTCCCGAATACATAGAAAAAAATGGAAACGTCTATTTAATTCTCAGAAATAAGATTAGCAATCATGCCAAGACTATTCCAGATGCAGTACTAAAAACTATTGAAAACAATTGGGGGAATTATAATGACACTCAGAAGAAAATTTTACAATATTTATTTTATCACAATCAGGCAACAGTGAACGAATTAGTTGCTTTTACGGGTATTAATGATAAAACTGTTAAACTCTATTTAAATCAGTTTATGGAGAATGAAAAAATATTGGATCGTTTGAGTGAAAAGTTGAGAGATAAAAATGCAAAATATGCCTTTATGAAGATTTAATGCGTGATAAGGAACATCGTTTTTTATACATAAATAGCTGATTATCAAAGCGCATTATTGATTAAGGAACATTAAAGGCAAAATAAGGAACATTAAAAAGAGAGATGCAATACAAAAGAAAAGTGATAGAAAAGCGTTTGGCAGATTTTTTTGTCAAAATGTATTTTAATAAAATTGAAGACAAGAAGGATGAAAAGTAAAATCGAAACTTTAGCGCAATTACAGCAAGAAATTAAACGTTTGGAAGCATCTTGCAACCAACAGGAAGTGATTTTAAAACAAGATGTAACGTCTTATTTTAAGCAGTTTACATTGGCAAAAATGTTTAAGAATTACATTTTCCCAAAATCGAAAGACAAAGAAAGTAATGCCGCATCGGTAAGCAGTCAAGTTTTGTCTTTTTTACTACCTTATTTGCTCAATAAAACGATATTTAAAAACTCAAGCATGTTAACTAAAACCATTACCACTTTGGTAAGCGGCAGGTTTAGTAGCTTTTTAACTTTAGAAAATGTATTAAGCGTAGTAGCTGAAATTAAAAATTTGTTTAATAAAAAACAGCAAGCGCCTCATTTTGCAGATTACGGCATTCCGCCAGATAGCGAAACGTATTAAAAATGGAAATTTCGTTTTGTTGGGTATAATTTTTAATATCCTTGCATCCTAATCATTGTGAAAATTGAACATTGTAGCGCTATGACTACAAAAACGCTTCGGATAAACGCAGGTGTTTGGTTAAACTTGCGGTTGTATAGATGTTGGTGGCAAGTGTAAAGGACGACAATAAACGAACAAAAATGCTAGACTCTTCGCAAAATAAAAAGAGCCATTTTTTGCCCAAGCACACAACATTTATTTATCTCGATTAATGAGATATATTTACCAACAATGGTTACTTTTGACGACCAATATTATTTTGGCTATGAATAGAATTAAGGAAGTGCTTGATAAAAAAGGAATTAAACAAACGTGGCTAGCTCAGCAATTAGGCAAAAGCTACAACATGGTGAATAGTTATGTACAAAACCGACAACAACCTAGACTTGAAGTACTGCATGACATAGCTAAAATTTTAGATGTAGATGTTGTTGAATTAATTGTATCAAGTAAGAAACAAGAAAAATAGACTAATGATTAATTATAGTATTGAACTTCATAAGTTTTTGAAACAAGCAAAAACAAGCGACTTAAAAACTAAGCACTTTGAAAAAACTTTAGAAGATTTTCAAGTTAAAGTTAGTTTTGGACAAGGTGTAGAAGCAAGAGTCCCTTGGATTTCATTTTTGAAAGAACCTAATACAACTAGTGATGGAATATATCCTGTTTATCTTTTTTTTAAGCGAGAAAATATTCTAGTATTGGCATACGGGATAAGTGAAACTAACATACCCAAAATAAATTGGAGATTAAATAATCCAACAAGCATTATTGATTTATTTTCAAGCAAAGGCTATTCAAAACCTGATAGGTATGGAAATTCATTTGTTTACAAATCTTATAGCATTGATAATTTACCAGATGATAGTACACTAGACAAACATCTTCAAGAAATACTTGCAATATACTCAAATCTAGACATGTCCATTGTGAAAAAACCAATTCAAGAATCTACCCTATTCAACATTGCATCTTTTCAGAAAACAACAAAAGATGCCGGTTTAATCTTTTCTACTCAACTCATTCAACGTTTTGTTGCCTCTTTGTGCACCAAACCGTTTGTAATTTGCAGCGGTCTTTCAGGTTCTGGTAAAACAAAATTATCACAAGCCTTTGCTCAATGGATAACACAAGATGAATCTCAATATGTCATTGTACCTGTTGGTGCCGATTGGACGAATCGTGAACCGCTTTTAGGCTATCCAAATGCTTTAGATAAGGAAGAATATGTTAGCCCTGAAAATGGTGTTTTAGATTTAATGATTAGAGCAAAGGAAAATATTGAGAACACAGAAGAACCCACAAAACCCTACTTCTTGATATTAGACGAGATGAATTTAAGTCACGTTGAACGATATTTTGCTGATTTTTTGAGCACCATGGAATCTGGGGATAAAATACCATTACATAAAATTGAAAATAAAAATAACTCGTTGATGGTTCCTCCTTCAATAAACCTTCCCAAGAATTTATTCATCATTGGCACGGTAAATATTGATGAAACCACTTACATGTTTAGCCCAAAGGTTTTAGACAGAGCAAATACCATAGAATTTAGATTGACTGAAGAAGATTTAGATAAATTCATTCAAAGTGAGATACCACTAAAAATGGATTTATTAAAGACTCAAGGTGCAAATATGTCGGACGGCTTTATGGCAATGGCATTACAAGAAACAGATAAGAATTTGAAAAATGTGGAAAAAGATTTAACACTATTCTTTTCTGAATTAAAAAAATCAGGGGCTGAATTTGGTTATAGAACAGCTAGCGAAATTGGAAGGTTGATGTTTATGTTAGAAAAACTTGGCGAATCAGGCGACAACTTACTTGATATTGCCATCATGCAGAAATTACTACCTAAATTGCATGGTTCGAGAAACAAGCTCACCAAAGTTCTTCCGATTTTAGGTGGTTTTTGTATTGAGGGTAATGATTTAAAAATTAAAGAAGATTACTTGGATAAATTCGCAAATAATAGTTTAACCGAGGTTGAACTTAAAGCAGACCCAAAGATCAAATACAAAATATCATTCGAGAAAATTTGCAGAATGTATAAAAATGCAGTTGAAAACGGTTTTGCAAGTTACGCTGAAGCATAAAAGATATGTTTTATGAAAGAGCATTTAAATACGAATGATTTATCACATTCCCTGGATTTTTATCAACAGGTTTCGGACTTATTAAAACAAGCTCGAGAAAATGTGATTAGGGCAATTAATACCACAATGGTGCATACCTATTTTGAGATAGGAAGAATGATAATAGAGGAAGAACAAAATGGGTCACATAGAGCTGAATATGGCAAACAAATTTTAAAAGAATTATCCAAAAAGCTCAGCAAAGATTTTGGGAAAGGGTTTTCGACTGACAACTTAGAAAGAATGAAAAAACTTTACATTCTTTATTCCAACCCAATTTCCGCAACACCTTTGCGGAAATTCACCCTTTCGTGGTCGCACTATCTTCAATTAATGCGAATAAAAAACGAAAATGAACGAAATTTTTATGAAATAGAAGCCCTAAATAATAAATGGAGTTTGAAAGAATTGGAGCGGCAGTATAATTCTAATCTTTATAACCGTTTAGCACTGAGCAAAGATAAAGAAGGTGTTAAACAACTTTCAGAAAAAGGTCAAATCATCGAAAAAGCAATAGACATTATTAAAGATCCTTATGTTTTAGAATTCTTAAATCTACCTGATTCTAACGCTTATAGCGAAACAGAATTAGAGACGGCACTTATAGATAAATTAGAACACTTCTTATTGGAATTGGGCAAAGGTTTTACTTTTGTCGGAAGACAAGTTCGGTTCACATTTGATGAAGAGCATTTTAGGGTTGATTTGGTTTTTTACAATCGTTTACTCAAATGCTTTGTTCTTATAGATATTAAGATTGGGAAACTAAAACACCAAGACCTCGGTCAAATGCAGATGTATGTCAATTATTATGACCGATTTGTAAAACTCGATGAAGAGAACAAAACAATTGGAATAATATTATGCAAGGATAAGAAGGATACGATGGTAGAGATTACTTTACCAGAAAATAATGAACAAATATTTGCAAGTAAGTATGCGTTGATTTTGCCAAGCAAAAGTGAATTACAACAAATAATTGAAAATAAAGATTAAAGTATGTTTAGTTCTTCGTCCAAATCATCAATAGAAATAATGTTAGACCATATAAAAAGAGGTTTAACATTGACTATTGATGCAAAAAAAGACAACACATTATTTGATTGTAAAGATGCAGTGCTAGAAGGAGAAGCTCAATATCAACTAAATGAAGGCTGTTTTTATGATTATGAACTCTCAGAACCTAATTATATGTTCAAACCTATGGAGTGTATTCAGGCTCATCCTAGGAATAAACATATTGGTATTATTGCACCAAATATTTATGTAGGGACATTAACTTTAGAAATTATAGATAAAGAAAAACCGAATGTTTTTCATAAAATTAAACTAGAGGTCCGTTCTGTAAAAAGTGATTACAAATCCGACTATCGCTATATGTTGGAGAGTATCACTGAAAAGTGTACGGATTTAATTATGCAGATTGATTCACCGATTAATCAACATTTTGAAACCGATTTTAATAAGAACCCAGAGACTTTATATCAACGCTTTTCTTTTGTAAAATCATTAATTGATTCACTAGAATTTGAAGAAGCTATTCAAAAAATAGTGTCCAATCCTACTACCAAATGGGAAGAGGAACATGAGGAAAAACATATCCGCAGCATACGAAGATTTAATCAAAAAAACATAAAACAATTGGTTACCAAAAGTAACCGAATGGAAATAAGTAGGGATCATTTTTTGAATAAGTCTTATGGATTAACCTCTATTCCAACTAAAATTGATAGTACAAGGAAAACAGAATCTATAGACACAGCTGAAAATCGCTTTATTAAACATGCGTTAGAAGAATTTCTTTTTTTCTGCGAAAATTGCGAATTGAAATTTGAAAAATATTCAACCGCCAAATTGGAATCGGGACTACTAGCAACCAAAATTTCTACTTTATTAAACCAATCATTTTTTAAGCAAATATCACGACCTACCTCTCTAAAACTGAACAGCCCAGTGCTGCAAAGGAAAAGCGGATATAGAGAGATTTTAAATGCTCGACTTAAGTTTGACTTAGCCGCTAAATTGATTTGGAATGGTGGAGACAATGTATATGAAGCAGGCAAAAAAAATATTGCTACGCTATATGAATATTGGTTGTT
The DNA here is from genome assembly GCA_019751895.1 of Sphingobacteriaceae bacterium. Taxonomy (GTDB): domain Bacteria; phylum Bacteroidota; class Bacteroidia; order Sphingobacteriales; family Sphingobacteriaceae; genus Pedobacter. The sequence goes on from JAIEMU010000002.1 coordinate 39,445, forward strand.
TTTTACTTTGTTAGATTTATTAAAAGAAGTGTTTGAAATTGAACCCAAAAGTATTGCAGAATTGATTCAATACGATGAAGGTCAATTGTCGCTAAACTTAAAACAAGGAACGGTAATAGCAATGAAGGGAGTATACAAATCTCCTTCAAGAAAGTTAAATATTCAATTCTCCTATAATCGTTCATTTGGTGGTGGCAAAACTTTTCCGAATTCAGGCAGTTACACAACTACACTTCGTCCTGATTATACTTTATCCATTTGGCCTGCGGAAATAACAGAAGCAAAAGATGCAGAAAAAACAGAATTGATTACACACATTCACTTTGACGCAAAATACAAAGTCAAAAATTTCTATGCGCTAATTTCTAAATCTACAGACGAGGAGTTGACAGCGGAAGAAAACATTAAACTAACTGAGGAAGAGGTAGAGGAAGAAAAAAAAGGCACTTTTAAAAATGCAGATTTATTAAAAATGCATGCTTATAAAGACGCTATTAGAAGAACTGGTGGTGCTTATGTTTTATATCCAGGCGAGGGCAAGGATGAGCCTTTTAGAGGTTTTCACGAATTAATTCCCGGCCTAGGGGCTTTTGTAATTAAACCCACTAAAGACGAGAAGGATAAAGAACACTTAAAAAATTTCATAAAAAAAGTAGTTGCAAACTTTATTGACAGAGCATCTCAAAGAGAATATACCGCTGTTAAAATTTATGATATTCATAAACATAAAAAAGACGATAAAATCATTCTAAATGAATCAATGCCTGAATTTTTGGACTCAGCAAAAAAAGAGAAGTTAATACCAGACGAAACATTCGTATTAGTTGGATACTGCAAGAATAGTTTGAATATTAATTGGTATAAAAAAGAAGGTAAATATAATTTCCGAATGGATAATGACAAAGGTTCATTATGTTTAGAAAACAATGTTGTAAATGCAAGATATTTGCTACTTAGAGAATCAGGAAAAGATACTGCAAATAAAGTGTTCAAAATAAAAAGCAAAGGACCAAAAGTAATTCAAGGTTCTGTTTTAGAAAAAGAAGGTTATAAATCAGATAAAATCAAAGACTATTATTTGGTAATTGAAATAGAAAAAGAAGAAAGCAATGACTTTAATGGAGCTAGTTTTAATTTTAAAGAATTGAAAGAATATAAAGAAATTCCAGAAGATAAATACAAAAAGCCGGCTATTCCATTTGCAGTAAGCTTAACAGAATTAATGAAAGTGAAAGTAAAATAGCCCACGTAATTTGCAAGCACAGTGGACAAGACATTGGCTATAACAGCGATTTGACAAAAGTGGCCGTTAAATCTCCACCTTCGTCAAGCTACAAAACGTTGACAAACGAACACCTTCCCTTATCAAATCATCTTCACAAAATCCTGCATAGCCAAAGCAGGGTTTTGTGTTTTCATAATTTTTACAACCTTTTTTAAAGCAGTTCTTGTATTGAGTTTAAAATAGTATCTACCGATTTTTTATCCATTTTTGAAAAAGCAAACCATTTTTTGCCCAAATCTTTTAATGAAGCACCTATATGATATACTTCGTTTTCGTCGATAATTAAAAATCGGTCGTGGCTTTTGTCAAAAGTTTTTAGTTTAAAATTCCCGTATTGCTCGTTGGCTTTTTGCACATCTAAGATTGTTTGTTTCGCTATGTTTTTAGTAAGTAGCAGTGCCTTTACTTTTTTGTCTTTTTTGGATAAAAGTGTAAGTGTATTTTCATCAATATAATTATCAATCAACACAATACTCTTTGTTGCCGAACGAATAATCTTTGAAGCCAATTCGTAGGCATCAAAAACACTTTCGTTAAAAAAAACACCTTGAGCTGGAATTGTATTTTTGCTTTCGAGAGCTTTAAAAACTCGCTCAATTTTTTGTTCAGTTTCAAGTTGTTTAAATTCTATCTTGTCTAAACGGTGACTTATCAACGTATTTTCGAGCAGTATTTGGCGCATTTTTACGAAAGCATTCATAATCTCAATGCTGGCATTAATTGCTGTGTCGCTATTTAACACAGCAGATAGCATTGCTACGCCTTGTTCGGTAAAAACATAAGGGTTTGTTCTTCGTTTTGTGGTCGCAATTTGCGACTGCAAATTAAATTGCTTTTCTGTGGTCGCAATTTGCGACTGCAAAAATTTCCATTCTTCACCAGAAACTTGAAACATAAAGGCCTCAGGGAACCTTTTGCTATTCCGTTTCACTTGTTCGTTAATTCTTTTTGTTTCAACATCATACAACTCCGAAAGATGATAATCGACCATTACTTGTACGCCACGAACAGTGTATATTCTATTTTCAATATGCATCGGTGTGTTACTTAATTTCGTATTCATATCCGTTCTAATTTCGATTCATTATAAAAGCACTTTTGGGATGACCATCGCTTTGCCTCGATTATCAAGATACAACTTAGATGCAATTTACTAAAATCAAATCATCCTCACAAAATCCTGCATAGCCAAAGCAGGATTTTGTGTTTTCATAAAGTTCTCGCCAATTAAAAAGCCATTAAAACCTACGGATTTTAATTTTTTTATCGTTTCGGGATTGTCGATGGCGCTTTCTGATATTTTCAAAAATTCGGAAGGAATTTTATCTACCAAGCCAAACGAGGTCTCAATATCTACCGTAAAAGTAGCCAAATTGCGGTTGTTGATGCCAATGGCATCCACATTTGGGCAAATGCTTCGTTCCAATTCTTCTAAATTGTGTACTTCTAACAATACATTTAAACCCAAACTTTGGGCTAATTTCCCAAAATCAACAATTTGTTGAGGCGTTAAAATAGCGGCAATCAACAAAATAATATCTGCTCCCCAAGCCTTAGCCTCCAAAATTTGGTATTCATCAATGATAAAATCTTTACGCAAAATAGGAATATCGTTGGCTGTTCTGGCTTGTAACAAATCTTCGGTTTTGCCACCAAAAAAATCGGTATCGGTTAAAACGGATAAAGCCGATGCACCCGCTAGGTTGTAGCCTTTGGTTACCTCAATTACGCTAGCAGTGTCGTTAATAATCCCCTTTGAAGGCGATTGACGTTTAAATTCGGCGATAATGCCGCTACGATTTGGGTCTAGCAAAAAATCACGAAAAACGAGTGGTTTACTTAAAAAAGGAATACAGGTTTCCAACGAAGCGATGCTTTTTATTTGTTTAGCCCAATTAAC
>JAIEMU010000216.1 GCA_019751895.1 Sphingobacteriaceae bacterium
AGTGTTTGATGATTTTGCGAATGTAAGTCGTCTAATTACCGACCCAAAGGATGTGAACTATGGTAAAATTGAAAGCTCATTTGTAAACGTAAAAGGAAATTACAGCGGTCGTTTTTTTACGAGCATCGGACAACCCATCATTAAAGGAAACAAGCTAGCGCTTAATATTGGCGGAGGTGCTTCGTATTCAAAAAACACGGCTTTTATCAATGCTACTGAAAATATAAACAATAGCTTGGGCTTGAGTGGTAATTTTAAATTAACCAGCAGCATGGATAAATTGGATATGATTGTTGGGGTGAATGGAAGAATGGATAAATCTGAGTTTTCGGCGAATAAAAGCTCAAATACTCAATATTATACCTTAACACCTAACGTTGATGTAAGTTATTTATTGCCTGGAAAGATTAGAATTCAAACCGATATATTTTACAATCAAATCACTGGAAGGGGAGCAGGTTTTGATACCAACTTTACCTTGATGAATGGCTATGTAAGTCGTCAGTTTTTTGACAATAAAGGCACTTTTAAGTTTTCGGTAAATGATATTTTGAACCAAAACACGGGCGTAACCCGAACTTCAACAGGGACAACTATTCAGGATAGTAATTTTAATGTGTTGAAACGCTATTATATGCTTTCATTCACCTATTCATTGAGCAAACAGCCTGCCAAACAAAACAACATGATGATGATGGGCGGACACAGAGGCTAGTTTAAGTATATAAAAATTTTATAAAGCAGGTTGTAACCACAACCTGCTTTTTTTGTAAATATGATTTCCGTCACCTTATTTGGATTTAATATAAATAAAGTATAAATTGCGGCTTAATTTAAACAAAATGAAACTTTCGGATTTAAAAATAGGCGAACGAGGCACGATTTCATTTTTTACAGACGTAGAAATGTCAGTGAAATTGATGGAAATGGGGTGTTTGCCAGGCGAAGTGGTGGAGGTGGAGCGTTTTGCGCCTTTTGGAGACCCCATCGCTATTCGAGTTTCAGGCTACCAGCTTTGTTTGCGCAAAAGCGAAGCTTCGATGATCATCATAGAATAAAATAAAATTGGCACGTCGTATAAAAATTGCTTTAGTAGGTAATCCAAATACAGGAAAATCTACTTTGTTTAACCTACTTACAGGTTTAAACCAAAAGATTGGCAACTTTCCAGGAATAACAGTAGATAAAAAAATTGGTCAATGTAAGTTGGCACAAGATATCCATGCCGAAGTAATTGATTTGCCGGGTACATATAGTTTGTATCCTAAAAGCAAAGATGAAAGTATTGTTTTTCAGGTATTGGCAAATTCCGAAGAAGTTAATTACCCCGATTTAGTGGTTTTGGTGGTTGATGCTACCAATTTACGCCGTAATTTGTTGTTGTTTACGCAAGTTGCCGATTTAGGTTTGCCTATTATTTTGGCATTAAACATGACCGACATCGCCCAAAAAGAAGGGATTGATTTGGATGTAGATTTGTTGTCGCAGCGCTTAGGAGTGCAAATTGTATCCATTTCGGCTCGTAACAACTTGGGTTTAGAAGAATTGAAAAGCGCCATCGTGAATAGCAATTCAATTTTAACACAACAAGAATCCGTAGAGGTAAGTTTATTTGCGCCAAAGGCAATTGCTGCGGTAAAAGAAAAATTGAATTGCAAACAAGATTATGTTGCGCTGCAAATTTTACATCAATACGAAAGCCTAAATAATTTATCTCCTTCCGACAAACAAGCCGTTAGTGATATTGTTTTGCTTACGCAGTTTGATACCAACGAAATACAAACCAAAGAAACCATTGCCCGTTACAGGTATTTGAGTGGAGCTTTGTTGGGGGTAACGAAAGATACCAGCGCCAACAAAAAATTTGCTTTAAGCGATAAAATAGATACCATCGTGACCCATAAAATTTTTGGTTTTGCGATTTTCTTTTTCATTTTGTTTTTTGTTTTCAACGCTATTTTTACTTGGGCATCTTACCCAATGGAATGGATTGAGAATGCTTTTTTAGCCATCAGTAATTTTGGACACGAACATTTGCCGGCAGGTGTGATGACCAATTTAGTTTTAGATGGAGTGCTGTCTGGCTTGGGTGGGATTTTTGTTTTTATCCCTCAAATCGCCATTTTATTTGCATTTATTTCTGTTTTAGAGGATACAGGTTATATGGCTCGAGTGACGTTTATGCTCGATAAAGTGATGCGCAAGTTTGGTTTGAGTGGAAAATCGGTAGTGCCTATTATTGGCGCTTTTGCTTGTGCAGTGCCTTCTATTATGAGTGCTCGAAACATCGAAAACTGGAAAGATAAAATCATTACCATCATGGTTACACCTTTAATAAGTTGTTCGGCAAGATTGCCTGTTTACATTTTATTAATTTCGATGGTGGTGCCTAAAACTTTATATTTTGGTTTTTTGAGTTTGCAGAGCATCACCTTAATGGCGATGTATTTGATTAGCATTTTGGCAGCTATATTGGTTGCCATGGTTATGAAATTTTTTATCAAGGTAAAAGAAAAATCATATTTCATTATGGAATTGCCCGTTTACCGCATGCCAAGGTGGAGCAATGTTTTTTATACGATGTACGAAAAATCTAAAACCTTTGTGTTGGAGGCAGGTAAGGTAATTATTGCCATATCAGTAGTGTTGTGGGTGATGGCAACTTACGGACCTACGCAAAAATTTACAGCCATTGAACAGAAATACGAGCAATTAAAAACAAAAAATCCGCAAGCGAAAATAGAACTAGAGCGTAGCGAGGCAGCCGAAAAGCTAGAAAACTCTTATGCAGGTATTTTGGGGAAAAGTATTGAGCCTATGATTAAACCTTTGGGTTTTGATTGGAAAATTGGCATAGCCTTAATTACCTCCTTTGCAGCTCGGGAAACTTTTGTAGCCACCATGGCAACTATTTACAGCGTAGATGCCGAGGAAGGTGAATCGGAAACCCTGAGAGTGAAAATGAGCAAGGCAATGAACCCTGAAACTGGTTTGCCTGTGTTTACTTTTGCAACGGCTTTTTCGTTGATGTTGTTTTATGCCTTTGCTATGCAATGTATGAGTACCATTGCCGTGGTATATCGCGAAACCAAAACTTGGAAATGGCCAATGATTCAATTGGTGTATATGACTGCCTTGGCTTATGCGGCTAGTTTTATAGCTTACCATTGTTTTAAGTAATTTGAAAAAACCCAAAAAAAGGGGTTTGTATCAGTCTAAAACGGAAAGGAAATTAGTGATTATCAGTTTTTATCCGTGTTCTTCAGCGAAATCAGCGTGCTATCTTATCAGCGTGAAACAAAAGAAAACAAAATCGCCCCTTTGCATATATAAAACAAAGAGGCGGTTTTTTAAAAAAAGGATAGGTTTTTCTTATTGAGAAATGATTTTAGTTGAAAAAGCTTTCCATTCGTTATGTGTTTGGTAAGCTCCCACCGAACCCGAAGGTACTTTTATTTGTAAACTAGGGATGCCATAAAAAATATATTCTCCTAAATCAGGTGGTGTAGTAGCGTTTACGATTATCTCTGTTAAATTACTGCAATTTTCCGCCCTTGTTGGTGTTATCCACCAACAAGTATTTATATCCGTCTGATTTGAGATTTATATCTTTCTATATCCTATCGTTTAGACCCTTCGTATCCTCAGGGTGACAAAAGGGATAAAAATCTGTTTTTATTCGTTTCTTCCGTTCAATCTGTGTTCCCTCTTATCTGCGTTTCTCAGCGTAATCAGCGTGCTATCTTATCAGTGTGAAACAAAAACAAAACCGCCCCTTTGTGTGCTACAAAGAGGCGGTTTGAAAGAAAGGATAGGCTTTGCTTATTGAGAAATAATTTTATTTGATAAATTACTCCAGTTGGGAGCTTTTTGGTAATCAGAAACTTTATCAGCAGGAACTTTTATTTTAAAATTAGCATCAGCTCCGTCAAAAATTGAACTAGCACTCAAACTAGGTGGCGAAGTAGCGTTTATAGTTACTAATGTTAATTTTGGACAAAAGCCGAAAGCATGTTTTCCAATATTGGTTACCGAAGCAGGAATCGTAATACTCGTTAAAGCTTCGAATGATAGGAAAGTATTATCTCCTATTTTTTTTAAACCTTCTGGCAAAGTTACTTTTTTTGTAATCGTATTCATACCGATAAAACCGCTATATGAATCGATTTCTACCACTTGTTTGCCATTTATGATTGCGGGTACTATCATTTCTTCTTGTAATGAGTCCATATCCGCTATTTTAATCTCCGTAGTACTGATATTTGTTATGTTAAAGGTTATCCATTTGGCATAAAGTGTAGTATTGGCATTGATGGCTTGGGTGGGATCAAACTTGGTGGTTGTGCCAGCATCAGTGTACCAACCTTGAAAACCACTATCTGTTTTGGTAGGAGTAGGAATAGAACTTAGCTTTGCACCTTTAGGGATTGAAAGGGTTGTTGGAATGCCTGTTCCTCCATTAATGTTAAAGCTCACAGTGTACATCTTTGTGGTAGGCGTAGTAGGGTCTTCTGTTGAGGATTTAGTAGGAATAACGTTGTCGTTTTTGCAACTCGCAAAACCTAATGCAACTAAGAATAATACTACACTCATTAATTTAGTCATGTTTTTCATGTGGGGTTTTTGTTTTATTATTTTTATAAAGTCGCTAAGGTATAGCTATTTTTTTATAAAGTCCGTGTTTTCTATGTTTTTTTTGTGTGAAGGATCAATCTACCGACTAGATTCCCCGCTCTTCGACATTTGTAATGTCGAAGGATTATCATTGGGTCTGTGACCCAAAACAAACACAAAACGTTATTATTTGAAACGATTTGCAAAACCTACGATTTGGATTCGAGATTACAAATGTCGAACAGCGAGGAGATTGTTTTAAGTAATTTGAAAATCCAAAAAAAGGGCTTGTATTTTTAAAATACAAGCCCTTTTTTGTAATGATATCTTTTGCTTATTGCAAACCGCTGATGGCTACCATCTCGTTGGTATCTTGGGTATAATCTACTTGAGGAAAACCAAAACCAAACAAGCTTGAGAAATCGGATTTATAACCCGCTAAGTCGCCCAATTGACCTAAATTTTCGGTGGTTGATTGCTCCCAAAGCTCAGCAATTTGTTGTTGCACATCAGCACGCATTTCCCAATCGTCAATTCGTATTCTGCCTTGCTCGTCGGTCTCTATTGCCTTGTTGGTATATAAACGGTCTTTAAACAAACGTTGAATTTGTTCGATACAGCCTTCGTGAATACCTTTTTCTTTCATGATTTTATACAACAAAGAAATGTAAAGTGGGATTACAGGAATGGCAGAACTGGCTTGAGTAACCAAAGCTTTGTTTACCGAAACATAAGCTTTCCCGTTTAGGGCTTTTAGTTTTTCTGTGATTTTAAAAGCGGTAGCTTCCAAATGATCTTTGGCACTGCCGATGGTACCTTTGCGATACACCGCCTCGGTAAGTGAAGGGCCGATGTAAGAATAAGCTACTGTCATCGCGTTGTCGCTCAAAACGCCAGCTTTTGTCATTTCATCTATCCACATTTCCCAATCCTCGCCACCCATTACGGCAACGGTATTTTCTATATCCTCGGCAACGGCAGGTTCAATACTTACGTTTGAAACCACACCTGTGTGAAAATCTACTGTTTTATTGGTGAAAGTACTGCCAATTGGCTTTAAAGTAGAACGATGCAACACGCCCGTGGTCGGATGCATTCTTACTGGAGAGGCCAAACTGTAAATAATTAAGTCTATTTTGCCTAAGTCGGCTTTAATCAAGTCGATGGTTTGTTTTTTGATTTCATTTGAGAAAGCATCACCGTTGATACTTTTGGCATAGATACCTGCTTTGTCGGCTTCAGCTTGAAAAGCAGCACTGTTGTACCAACCTGGAGAGGCGGTTTTGCCTGCCTGTGGTTCTTTTTCAAAAAACACGCCAATGGTGGCTGCGTTTGAACCGAAAGCACTCGTAATTCTTGATGCCAATCCAAAACCCGTAGAGGCGCCAATTACCAAAACATTTTTAGGGCCTTCAATATTCCCTTTTGATTTTATAAAATCGATTTGATTTTTTACATTTTGCTCGCAGCCTTTTGGATGTGCTGTTAAACAAATAAATCCTCGCATTCTTGGTTCTATAATCATATTGTTTTTTTTTGTTCAAGGCAAATGTATGAAAAATTGTGAGTATTTATTTCATACAAATAATTGTATAACGAAAACAAGTAATCAAATTCCCAAACATTCAGCCTTTAATTCTTTTTTACAAGCGAATGTGTTTGAAAACCGAGTGCTTTTGCAATCAATTTATATCTTTGTTGCGGATAATAAAAAGATATGATTGTAATCGAAAACCTTGCCCAGCATTATGCAAATGGTTTGGAAATAAAATTCAAAAACTGGGAATTGGCTGCGGGCGAACAATGTTTGCTTTTGGGCAATTCGGGAAGTGGTAAAACCACTTTAATGCACATTTTATCTGGCATTTTAGCGCCTACACAGGGCAAAGTAAGCATAAAAGAAGTTGATATTTATGCTTTATCGGCTAAGGAACTCGATAAATTTAGGGGGCAAAACATTGGTTTGGTTTTTCAGCGTCCGCATTTGATAAAAAGCCTAACGATAGCCGAAAACTTATTTCTTGCCCAATCCTTGGCGCAATTGCCCAAAGATGCTAAAAGGGTAGAAGAGGTACTGAATGCTTTGGCTATTGCCGATAAAGGCAACAACTACCCAAGCCAACTGAGCGAAGGACAATTGCAAAGAGTTTCAATTGCAAGAGCGGTATTAAATAAGCCTACTTTGTTAATTGCCGATGAACCCACAGCAAGTCTAGACGATGAAAATGCACAATCGGTATTGAATTTATTGCAACAACAATCAAAAATTTATGGTGCCACCTTGTTGGTAGCTACCCACGACAAACGGGTGAAAGAAGCCTTTACGAACACTTATTTATTAGCATGACCGCATTGTACATTAGCTTTAAAAGCATAAAAGCCAAAAAACTTTCCGCCGCTTTGAGCGTGTTGTTGGTTGGTTTTGGAACTACCATTTTTACCGTTTTGATGTTGGCAAGCACACAGATAGAAAATAAATTGAGCAGCAATGCCAAAAATATCGATCTGGTGGTGGGTGCCAAAGGCAGTCCGCTACAATTGATACTGAGTAGTGTGTATCACATTGATTTTCCAACGGGAAACATTCCTTTGAAAGCCGCCAACGAGCTAGCAAACAATCCTTTTGTGAAACGGGCAACCCCATTGGCATTGGGCGACAACTATCAAGGTATTCGCATTGTAGGTACCGATAGTAATTTTGTAGCGATGTATGAATTGAAACTACAAAAAGGAAAATTTGCAGGGCAAAAGATGGAAGCCACCTTGGGAGCGGAGGTAGCCAAAGGCAAAGGTTTAAAGATTGGCGATACTTTTTTTGGCGCTCATGGTTTGAGCGATAGCAAAGACCCACACAAAGACCATCCATATCAAGTAGTAGGAATATTAGCTCCCCAAGGCAATGTTTGCGATCAATTAATTCTCACTTCCTTGGCAAGTGTATGGAGCAGTCACGGGGATGAACCTCATAGCCATTCCGAAACGGAGGAGCAAGACATCACTTCTTTGTTAATTCAATACCGTTCACCGATGTCGGTGGCGATGTTTCCACAAATGGTCAATCAAATGACCAATTTGCAATCTGCATCACCTGCGGTAGAAAGCACCCGATTGTTTGCTTTGGTGGGCGTGGGTGTTGAAACGCTACAATATTTTGCTTTGCTGATGATGGGGATTGCTGCTTTGAGCGTGTTTGTGAATTTATACAATTCGCTCAAAGAAAAGAAATACGACCTAGCGATTATGCGTACTTTGGGCGCTTCTAAAAGCAAACTGTTTTTAATCGTTTGGTTTGAAGGTGTAATTTTAACCTTTGTAGGTGCAATTATTGGCATTGCTACTGGGCATTTGGCGCTGCAAATTATAGGGCACTACCAAGAAAGCGAACAAGCAAAACTTACGGGTTTGGTTTTTGAATTTGGCGAACTTTATTTGTTGTTGGCTAGCATGGCGATAGGATTTTTAGCCTCTCTTATTCCCGCTTGGCAGGCTTATAAATCAAATATTTCGAATATATTAGCAAAAAATTAATTTATGAAATATACTTTATTATTGATGGTTATGTGTCTGGGACTTTTTGCAAAAGCACAACACGACCCCGACGACCAAATTTTATCCGAAAATTGGGATTTGATAGGTGATATCACCTTTAAAAAAGAAAAAGGATTGGATACTTACCCTATATATACACCTCAACTGAAAAAACACGAAAATAAACCATTTGAATTGGAAGGTTACATTGTGCCTATAAAAGATGGCATGAAACAATCAAAGTTTATGCTGGCTACTTTGCCCATCAATCAATGTTTTTTTTGTGGCAAAAACGGTGTGCCGATTATGGTGTTGGTTGAAATGGCAGAGCCGATTAAGTTTGGCTACCGAACCATTAAGGTGAAAGGGAATTTAAAACTCAGTACCTTAAATATGATGGACACACCGCCCGTAAGTTTGATAAACGCTAAACTTTTGTAAGCCTTATGTCTTCGCATCATATTGTAAAAGAAAAGCAAGAACCTGCTTTGTACATCCATCAATTTGGAGATTTTGAGGAAGAATATCTTGGGCAACTGCTTGAATGGAGTCCTACATTGTTGGCTGGTGCCATGGCTTATGAGAAAATCAATTCTTTGGGTATTAAAGTAGATATTTTGCTCGCCAATGAAACCGATTTTGCTTTGCAAGAGCATCTAAAAGTTATTCCGATTGTTGAAAACGAAGTGCATACGGCATTAAGCTATTTGATAGAAAATGGTTTTCCTGCGGTTAATATCATTTGTCTATCGGTAGAAGATTTGGCGGTGGAGGCTTACAGCACACAGCTTAATATTTTACTTTTAGATAGCAAATACAAAAAATATCGCATTGTGTCGGGCTATTCGGTGTGGAAACCTGCGGGTTTATGCTTTTTAATCGCACATACAGCGGATTTAATATACACCAATTTACAACACAAAGGTGGAAATGAATATGAAGTAATTGCCGATGGATTGGTTAGTTTTCAATTTGATGCCAAACATTTATTTATAACCGAAAAAATATGATCACTTTACGCACAGCAGAAAAAAAAGACATCGCTAGCATTAGCCAACTGGCTGAATTGATATGGCCTCAAACCTATAGCGAATACATTAGCGAAACGCAATTGCGCTACATGTTGGCATTGATGTATAATGCAGATGAATTGACCCGACAATTGGAAATGGGTTATGTGTTTCACATTGCCAGCGAAGACGGAGTGGATGTTGGCTTTTCGTGTGTGGCAGCTTTGGATGTTGAAAACCAAGTTTTTAAATTACACAAACTCTACATTCTACCCACCATGCAGGGCAAAGGATTGGGTAAGTTGATGATTGACAATGCCAAAAAAATAGCAAAAAACAACGGCGGTAAATTGTTAATTCTGAATGTAAACAAAAACAATGTTGCCAAAGATTTTTATGCAAGGGTAGGTTTCACCATACAAAAAGCCGAAGTACTAGAAATTGGCAACGGCTTTGTGATGGACGATTATGTGATGGAGATAAAACTATAAGGCATCTTTTAAAGAATTTAATGTTTTTTGGTGTTTGTCATTCGGATAAAAAAAATATCTATGAAAATCGGTTTCATCCATCTTCTTCATCCTATAAAAAAGATTAATTCTTAGCATTTAGTTTAGGGATACGTGTTGGGGTATCTTCTCCTTTTACGATAGAGATGGCACTAAGGGCAATGCCTTTAATGGTCGCCAATATGTTTTCGGCATTCAAACTGCTGTATTCGTCTTTCACGGTGTGGTACAGTTTGTCGTCTTCTATCTGCACGGTGCTGATGGTGTGCGCAGGTACACCCAAGGCGGCTAGGGTAGCATTGTCGCTGCGGTAAAATAAATTTTGTTTTGGGTATGGGTCAGGATGAAAACTAAAAGCACTGCCCTCAAGGTTTTTTTGTAATATCTTACCAAAATCCGATTTGTCGAAGCCTGTAATGTAAGCCGTGTTTGGGCCAAATTTAGCATCTTTACCAATCATTTCGATGTTAAACATTGCCACTACTTGGTCGGGATTTAGTTGTTCAGAAAAATATTTAGCGCCAAAACCACCCATTTCCTCGGCAGTGAAGGCTACAAAAATAAGCGTACGTTGGTTGTTGTTTAGTTTTTTATAGTATTTGGCGAGGGCAATTACGGCAGTAGTTCCTGAGGCATCATCATCGGCTCCGTTCATAATGCTATCTTGGTCAATTGCATTTTTGGCAATGCCAAGATGGTCGTAATGTCCCGAAAATATCACCAATTCTTTTTCTTTTGATTTGCCGGGCAGCACACCTGCCACATTAAACAGCGGCATTTTGGTTGCTTTACTGGCAATAGAAACCGTAAAATTGCTTATGCTATCACTTGCCAAGACAAAGACCATCGCATTTTTTTGTGTCAAATCTTTTTCATCCACAATACTCGTACGAAGGGAACTTTCTTTTGATTTTTTAAATTGTTCGCTAAATTTAGCATCCACCAAAACCAATTGTTTTTTTCCACTTCTTGCCAAAGCTCTGTATTGGGGTAAATATTCTTTGTTGGGGTCGAGCTTCGTCCAGCTCAAGCTGTCGCTATATTTAAAATCTATTTGGGTAGCTTTTGCACCTGTAAAGAAAACATTTTCGGCAGCAATCTCTTTTCCGTTTATGGTTAAAACCACCTTTTCGGGTTTTAATTCGTATTTATTAAAAGTTTGTCTATAACTTTTGGCATTGGGAAGATATTGTAAACCAATTTTTGAAAATTCTTGTTCGATAAACGAAGCCGCTTTGTCTATACCAGTGGTGAAAGGTCTTCGTCCCTGCATCTCGTCGCCACTTAATACCTTAATAAGATTGTCAACATAATTTTTACTGATGATTTTGTCGATGTGCTGCGCCGAAGCAAAGCCGATGCAATTGCAAAGTAATAGGCAAGCGATTATCTTTTTGGTTTTAATATTCATTTTATTTTGTTTAATTTACGGTTTAATAGTTTTTGTGCGCACTAAAGTATCAATTTTAGTCGAATTGTAGCTTTAAATGTTTTTTTATTTGCGTAAAGAAACAAAGAACCAATGCCAAACTCTAAAGACGTATATTCGCATTTGTTTTTTAAAAATTTAATTTCATCTATGTTTAAAGTAGTGTTTTGGTGTTTTTTGTTTTGTGTGCCTGTTTTGGGTTTTGGGCAACAAACCATTGAAGGTAAGGTGGTGGATGCCGAAACGCAAGCCGATATGCCTTTTGTGACCATTAAAATTTTGGGTACGCAGAAAGGCACGAGCACCAACGCCAGTGGTAATTTTAAACTTTCCTATTCACAAAGGATTGTTGCCGTTCAGGTTTCTTCAATGGGCTACGAAACCCAAGAAATAAAAATTGAAAGCAACGAAAAACGGGTAGAGAATTTGGTTTTTAGAATGCAAAATTCGTCGTTTATGATGAATGAAATAAGAATTGTACCTGGTGAAAATCCCGCTTTGCGGATTATGCGCAAGGCGATAGGCAACAAAAAACAAAACCATCCCGATTATATTTCTTCATACACCTGCCAAACGTATAACAAAGTAGTTTGCGACCTTACTAAAAACAAAGATGCGGTGGCAAAACCGAACACTTTTGAATATAAAATGGCGCAAAAATTATTGAAGATGAGCAAGGGAAAGCACTTTATGATTACCGAATCGGTTACCGAGCGCAAAAGCAAAGCTGTGGGTAAGTTGGTAGAGAAAGTAATCGCAACCCAAGTGTCGGGTTTAAGTGACCCTTCGTTTTCGGTAGTGCCCAGCACCACACAGCCTTTTAGCATTTACGATGATTATTTCAAAATCGTGAACCAAAGATATTATAGTCCCTTGGCAGATGGCGGTGTAGGTAAATATTTTTACAACCTTGAGGATACTTTATACAATGAGGTAGATACTGTGTTTGTGATTTCGTATCGCCCCTTGCGTAAATCAAATTTTTTAGGACTCAAAGGCGTGTTGCACATCAATACCAACCAGTATGCGGTGCAAAAAGTAACCGTTAGCCCCGCTATCGAATCGCCAAATATTGGCAAAGTATATTATGAACAAGAATATACTCTGTTAGACAACAAGCAATGGTTTCCTTCTCGCTTTTTATATGAGGCAAACTACCAGAGTTTCCCTTCCGAATACATCAATGCCAAGGTGAAAATGAACACCAATGTGTCGAAAGTGAAGTTGAATGTTCCTTTTGAGTTTGAAGACAATGCACACATACAAGTTCAAATTAACGAAGATGCCTCCAAGAAAGATAAATTGTTTTGGAAAAACCATCGTCCCGATACCTTGGCAAAAGAGGAACAAGAAATCTATGTGAGAATGGACAGTGTGCGCAAGGCGGAACACTTGGACGAGAAGTTGAAATTGGCGCAATCTTTTGTTTCGTGGCGCTATCCTGTGGGTTGGGTAGATGTAAACATGAACAGGCTAGTCGATTTGAACCGACACGAAGGTTTGCGCTTGGGTCTGGGCTTGCATACCAACAATGAGTTGTCAAAATATTTTAGTGTGGGTGGTTATTTTGCTTATGGCAAAAGAGATAAGGTGCTGAAATATGGCGCCGACATTAAGTTTTTCTTAAACAGGGAGCATGAGTTGGAACTTAACTATTCCTATATGAACGATGTGGTAGAACCTGCCAATTCGCAATATTTTTATCCACGACCACCCGTTTTGCATAATCTAACTATGGATAGGGCAGATGCCGTAATTAGAAATGAGATTGAACTGCATGGGCGATTTTTTAAATACCTCACCGCCGATTTGAGCATAAGAAGAGAAACCCGAGACCCACTCTATCCTTATACCTACGAAAAAATAGACAATGAGGGCTTGATGCACAATAGTGAAATTAGGCTAGAGGGAAGGTATGCCTATAAAGAAAGATTTGTACAGGCTTTGGGTAAAGTGGTATCTAAGGGTACCGATTATCCTGTTTTGTGTTTTGCCTATATCAAAGGACTGAACGCTTTGGGTGGAGATTATGATTATCAAAAATTTTCGCTTGGGGTAGAGAAAAGACTAAGAAACATTCGTTTGGGCGAAACACTTTTTGCTTTAGAGGGCGGTGTGGTCAATGGCGAAACGCCTTACTTTACTTTGTTTAATGGGGTGGCGAGTTACAACAAAACGCAAATATTTTATATCGTAAAAACTTTTCAAACCATGCGCCCCTACGAATTTGTATCGGATAGGTATGCCGCTTTTTTTATGCGCCACAAGTTTAGGGCTTTGTTTCATAAATTTGAATCTCAGATTTCTAAACCCGAACCTGTTTTGTATCTAAGTTATGGCATGGGGAGCTTAAGTGAATTAAACAAGCAACAACATGTGCCTAGATTTAATCGTTTTGGTAAACAAACCATAGGTGGCGAATTTAGAACCATGGAAAAAGGTTTTTGTGAAGTAGGTCTTGGCTTTGATAATTTGTTGCGCTTCAATTATGGCAATTTGTTTTATCTAGGTTTGGGTACCAGTGTTTTTGCCCGAGTGGGAAATTATACTTTCCATAAACCTTACGATAATTTTGTGCATAAATTGATGATTACCATGTCTTTTAATTAAATAGCTACACATTTTATGATACGTTACTTTTCTGCCGATGAGGTTTGTTTGGTTTCTGCGCCACCTATGCCCAATGGGGTGTTGGGTTTTGATGCCTCGAATAACCTTGTAGAAATATGGAGCGCCAGTCAAGCGAAAGAAAAACAATTGCCCAACATTCAATACTTTGAAGGCGTGTTGGTGCCAGGTTTTGTAAATACGCATTGCCATCTGGAGTTGTCGCATTTGAAAGATAAAATTGCTCAAAAAACTGGAATTGTGGGTTTTGTGAGTGAAATAATGCAAAGCCGTCAAGCTGGCGAAGTCGAAATTATAGCTGCCATGCAAGCCGCCGATGCTTTGATGTTTGAAAATGGAATAATTGCCGTGGGTGATATTGCCAACCAAAGCATTTCGAAAACAATCAAATCTAAAAGTTTAATTTATTACCACACCTTTGTGGAAATTGCAGGTTTTAATCCTGCCAAGGCAAAGGAAATGATGCAACAAGCACAGCAAGTAAAGCAAAATTTTGTGCCCTTGCTTTGTTCTATTGTGCCACATGCACCTTATTCGGTGTCCGATGCTTTGTTTGAGGAGATAAAATCCTTAGCAGACAACGCAGTTTTGAGTATTCACAACCAAGAAAGCAAAGCAGAAAACGATTTTTTTGAATCCAAAACAGGAAATTTTTTGTCGCTATACCAACGTCTGGGATTAAACATTGACTTTTTTCAGCCAATGGCTAAAAGTTCGTTGCAAAGTTTTTTACCTAAACTAGCAAAAACACAAAATTTGCTTTTGGTACACAATACCTTTAGCCATGCCGAAGATATAGACTTTGCTACCGCCCAGCATCCCCATTTGTATTGGTGCTTGTGTGCAAATGCCAATTTATACATCGAAAACCAATTGCCAGATGTAAATTTGTTGCGCCAAAAAGAGGTGAAAATCACTTTAGGTACAGATAGTTTGGCAAGCAACACTACTTTGAGTGTGTTGGCAGAGATGCAAACCTTGAAAAAACATTTTCAAATTCCTTTTGAGGAAATCTTGCAATGGGCAACTTTAAACGGGGCGCAGTTTTTGCAAATTGATAAGCAGGTAGGGAGTTTTGAAATTGGGAAAAAGCCAGGTTTAAACCTCCTTTCAAACAAAAATATAGACGAACAAACAATTTTAAAAAGAATAATTTAAGCTATTAGAACCTTATGAATGCAATTTGTAAACTTTTCGACATCAAGTATCCTATTATTCAGGCAGGAATGATTTGGTGTAGCGGTTGGCGTTTGGCGGCTGCGGTTTCCAATGCGGGTGGTTTAGGAATTATTGGCGCTGGGTCTATGTATCCCGAGGTGTTGCGAACGCATATACAAAAATGCAAGGCGCATAGCGACAAACCTTTTGCCGTAAATGTGCCTTTATTGTATCCCAACATTCAAGAATTGATGGATATTATTGTTGCCGAAGGCGTGAAAATTGTTTTTACCTCGGCAGGTAATCCTGCTACGTGGACTAATTTTTTGAAACAAAATCATATTGTGGTGGTACACGTGGTATCGAATACTAAGTTTGCTTTGAAAGCGCAACAAGCAGGTGTTGACGCCATTGTGGCGGAAGGTTTTGAGGCTGGCGGACACAATGGACGAGAGGAAACCACTACTTTGTGCTTGTTGCCGATGGTTAAAGAAGCGGTTCATATTCCCATCATTGCTGCCGGAGGTATTGCCAGTGGCAAAGCCATGTTGGCAACGATGGTGTTGGGTGCCGATGCGGTGCAAATCGGTTCGGCTTTTGTGTTGGCAGAAGAATCTTCGGCACATAGCCACTTTAAAGCTAAAATTATTGCTGCCAAAGAGGGTGAAACTCATTTGAGAATGAAAAAAACTGTACCCGTTCGCTTATTAAATAATAACTTTGCCGACAGCATTGCTCAAGCGGAAGCACAAGGCGCATCTGCTGAGCAACTAAGCGAAATTTTGGGTAAAGGAAAAGCCAAAAAAGGAATGTTTGAAGGCGATGTGCAAGATGGGGAGTTGGAAATAGGTCAGATTTCGGCTTTGCTAAAGGAAACAAAATCTGCTGCGGAAATTGTAAACGAGATTTGGAATGATTTTATAGCCGCTAAAAACAATATCATTAATCTTTAAAAAAAATAAAATGAAACACATCAATATAACCATCACAGGAAAAGTGCAAGGAGTGTTCTTTAGGGCAAGTACCAAAGCTGTAGCTGACCAAATGGGCGTGAAAGGAACCGTAAAAAACCTGAAAGATGGTTCTGTATATGTGGAAGCCGAAGCCACTGAGGTTTTGTTAGATTTGTTTTTAGAATGGTGCAACGAAGGACCTGATAAGTCACAAGTTGAAAGCGTGGAGGTAGAAAATGGGGAGCTGAAAAACTTCCGTAATTTTGAAATTATTAAAAAATAAAAGCAAATACTTGTGTCGGTAATTAAAAAATTTTTAGGTCAAACAGCAATTTATGGGGTCAGTACCGTATTTTCTCGGCTGTTTAATTTTATTCTTACGCCTATTTTTACAAAAGTGTATGCCAAAGCTACCTACGGTATTTTTACCAATATGTATGCCAATGCAACCTTAATCAATGCCTTGCTGGCTTTTGGTATGGAGACTACTTATTTTAGGTATTTGAATAAGTTTGAAGACAAAAAACAATCGGTTTACAACAATTCTTTTTTATGTATCGCCGCTTTGGCGACCATTTTTTTGGGCTTAGGACTTTCTTTTTCCGACACCATTGCCGCTTATCTAGCCAGCAATGCAAGTCAACTGAACGATTACAAACAATTTGTGCGCTATTTTTTATGGATTTTGTTTTTAGATGCCATTTGCATCATTCCCTTTGCCAAACTCCGTGCCGATGGCCGACCTTTTAAATACAGTGTAGTCAAATTTGTAAATATTGGTTGCTTTGTGCTTTGCAATTTATGCTTTCTTTTTGCCTTGCCTTATCTTATCCAACACAATGTTTTGGGCGCAGGTGCTTTCTCCTCGTGGTATGTGCATCAGTGGATAGGCTATGTTTTTGTTTCCAATCTCATTGCCAGTGTGCTTACTTTTGCACTTCTTTTGCCCGAATTTTTAAAAGTTCAATTTAAGTTTGACAGATATTTGTTTGCAAGCATGTTGGGCTACAGTTGGCCTATTCTAATCGCCAATTTATCTTTTATCGTGAACGAGAATTTAGATAAAATAATGCTCAAAAAGATGTTGCCCGCCCAACTTGCCGATGGAGATGTGGGTGTGTATGGTGCGGTTTGTAAAATTGCGGTTTTCATGAGCATCTTTATCACCGCCTTTCGCTTAGGTGCTGAACCTTTCTTTTTTAGCTATGCCAAAAACGAGAATGCCAAAAAAGTGTATGCGCTTATCTTACGTTATTTTGTAGTCGCTTTGTCGGTTTTGTTTGTGGCTTTGGTAGCCAATATCGAAATGCTAAAGTTTTTCATCAGCAAACAAGAGTATTGGGTAGGCTTGCCTGCCGTTCCTTTCTTGTTGTTTGGATATGTGTGTTTGGGTATTTATATGAATTTGTCGGTATGGTATCGCCTGTCCGATCAAACCCATTTTGGTTTGTATATTTCCCTCATTGGGGCGGTGTTGACCATTGTGTTTAATATTTTATTGATACCACATTTTAGTTATATGGGCTCGGCTTGGGTGAGTATGTTCGCGTATTTTGTGATGATGGTGGTCTCTTACCTCCTCGGACAAAAACATTATCCAATCCCTTATCAGCTAAACAAAATTCTAGCTTATCTGTTGTCGTCGGTGGTGTTGGTGGTGCTTTCGTTTTGGGTGTTCAATCGCAATATCTATATCGGCAATGCTTTGTTGTTGGCTTTTCTAGGCGCAATATTCTATTTTGAGAAAGCAGAGTTAAAACAATTGTTTTTTAGAAAAAAGGATTAGGTAAAGCCTATATAAATGCTAAACTTGCGTTTATATAGGTGTTATCGGTAATCGCAAAAAAAATCGAAATCCACATGTATTACGCCCTAAATTTATATATTTGTACGTATAAATATTTTAGGTTATGGATACTAAACTTACATTAAAGCTTGATCAAGAGGTAATTGAAAAAGGTAAACGTTATGCGTCTGAAAAAAAAGTAAGCTTATCTCGAATTATAGAAAATTATCTTAATTCTTTGACTTCAGAAAAAACAAATAATGAAATACAAATTTCGCCGTTTGTAAAAAGTCTTTCTTCAGGAATTAAAATTCCAGCTGATTATGATTATAAAAAAGATCGTGGTGATTATCTAGAACAAAAATACAAATGAGCAGGGTGTTTTTAGATACCAACGTAATATTAGATTTGTTGGGAGAACGAGTTCCTTTTTTTGATTCAATTGCTAAGGTTGCTACTTTGGCAGACCAAAAAAAGATTACGCTAATTGCCTCACCTCTTTCATTAACGACAATAAATTATGTTTTAAATAAATATGAAACAACCGAATCTGTTTTGAATAAACTTCGAAAGTTTAAAATAATCTGTGAAGTTTGTGAGGTCAATGAGGAAACAATTGACAAAGCACTTAATTCGAGTTTTAAAGATTTTGAAGATGCTGTTCAATATTTTTCTGCTTTACAATCTAACTGCTCAATCATTATAACCAGAAACGGAAAAGACTTTAAGCATGCTACAATTCCAATTATGACAGCTGAGGAGTATTTAAGCAGTATTTTATAAAGCGACTACAGTCAACAATATTTTTGTAAAAGTGGCGGTTCGGTGCTTTGCATCAATATTTACACTTCCAAAATCCCCGCCTTCGCAAAATCCCAAAGCGTTAGCGTGTACATTATTTAGAAAAAGCCACGAATATTTTAAATACTCGTGGCTTTTTAAATAATTAAGGAATCTTAAAACTCCCAAATAAATCCAAATTGAGGGATAAAGGAAGCCGTAGCATCTGTGAATATAAAAGGTGTTCCATTTGCACCATCGGCTCTTAATGGGTTTCCGTCGGTGGTTACAAAAGCTGTGTTTTCTTCGTTGCGTTTAAACGAGTAACGAGGGGTTTCAGGATTTACAGTTTGCAATACATTGGTAAAATCGAAGTAAAGATTGAAACTACTTTTGTTGAAATTCCATTTTTTATCTATGCGCATATCTACTTGATTAAAAGCGCCCAATCTTCTGTTGTTGAGCTGAGCGAAATCAGGCTGTCCTTTTCCCGATTGCATATAAAAAGCTTTTGCTGTTGCACTATCTTCGGGCGTTACAAATGGCGTATAAGGTGCGCCGCCTGCCATTCTATATTTCAAACCCAATTCCCAGCCTCTGCCTAGTTTTTGACCTAAAATAATCGACACTAGATGTCTATTGTCCCATGCTGAGGCTACATATTTGCCATCAAGACCCGAAAATTGACTTACATAAAAAGTGTAGGAAGCGGTAACGAAAGTATTTTTCACTAATTTTTGTTGTGCAAAAAGCTCCACACCATAACTGCGTCCTTTTCCATTGGTGCTTACTTTTTCGTTTCCTATGGCGCCAAAGTCTCCACCTTGGTTGGCCAACGATAAACCATCTCTTTCCGATACGGCATAGTTTTCATACGTTTTGTAAAAACCCTCTGCCGTAAACCTTAATGCAGAAGTTGGATTGTATTCCACACCCGTTACATAGTGGTTAGACATTGTATAATCTGTGTTTTTATTTACGAAGTCAGCTCCTTGTTTATATCCCAAAATGGTGTAAATAGGAATTTTAGAATAACGACCCACACTGGCGTTGAGGTTAAATCCATTAAATAAGCTATACGATAAACCCAATCTTGGAGATAATGTTTTGAGCAAATGTGCCCCCGACATAAAAGTATTGTCGTCGGCTCTAAGTCCAAAGGTTGTAGAAAGTTTTTCGTTTAAAAAACGAGCGCTTCCTGAAACAAACAAACCATATTTAACAAAGTTAATGTCGGTATTAAAAACACTGCGAATAGGTGTCAGCACATTGCCTGTAATTCTATTTCCTACAATTCCGTCAAAATCATTGCTGTAAGCAACTTGTTGAACCGAAACACCATAGTTTAACGTAAAGCCATCTAAAAGGTGTTTGCTTTCTACTCGCAATTTAGTTTCTCTTTCTTTCGAATTGCTCAATAAAGTTCGCTCCTCAGCCACAGGCTTGTTGTTGTCGGCAAAACGCTCTAATTGATTGCTAAACATATTTTGACTCAATACAGCTTGCCAATAGCCACCGCTAAATAAGTGTTTGAAATTGGCGCCAACCGTATAATTCCATTGATTGATGCTTGGGCTCGAACGCAATGCATATTCTTTGTCGGGTGTAGATTTTTTTGGCGTACTGAAAGTAAACTCGTCAATAGCACCCACACCGATTAAATTTAAACTGTTGTTCTTGTCAAAATCGTGTTTTACCTTGTATTGAAAATCCCAATAGTTTGGTCGGATAGGTAAATCAATCGCTTGAAATAAATATTGCAGGTAAGATCTTCGGGCAGATGCCAAATAGGTGGTTTTTTTTGAAAGCGGACCTTCGATGGTTAGTGCAGCCTCCGAACTCGACAATCTAATGTTGCTTTGAAAAGCGTTTGGGTTTCCATTTCTTTGTTTAAACTCTAAAACAGAAGACAGTGCATTGTCGAATTTGGCAGCAAAACTACTCGAACTCAAGGTCACATCTTGAATAAAGGAAACGTTTAAAATCCCCTGCGGACCACCTGCACTACCTTGCGTAGAAAAGTGATTGATTTGCGGAATTTCAACGCCATCTAAATAATACACGTTTTCGTTGGGTGCGCCACCTCTAATGATGATGTCGTTTCTGAAACCTCCAGCACCCGTTGTACCAGCCACACCGGGCAAAGCCTGTATCACTCTCGAGATGTCAAAATTTCCTCCTGGATTGCTTTTTATTTCTTCAATGGTCAGGTTTTGAACTGATAACGGGGTTTCTAGTTTTTTGCCAAAGCTGTTGCTTTTAATTTTCACTTCCTGAAGGGTGTTTGTCGCTTTGTCGAGCTCTACATCCATCACCACCGCATTTCCATTGTTTACCACCACATTGTATAAAGTTTTGGAGGTGTAGCCCAGCAATTGGATTTTAATATTATAGGTTTTAGGAACGATGCCACCAATAGAAAACTTCCCTTCGTTGTTGGTTGTCGTTGAAAGTTTTGTGCCTTCAAGGCTAACAATGGCGCCCACAATAATTTCTTGACTTGCGGCGTCTTTAATTGTTCCAGTTAATTTTGCGTTTTGCGCTTTGCTTATTTGTATGCAACAAAGTGCAATAAATAGATAGGTGATTAATTTCATGCGAATTAGTTTTTTAAAAAGTTTGCAAATCTATGTAAAAGTAGGACTATGAATTTTGAAACAAAGTTAAAATTACATTTTTTTGAGAATGTGAAGGGACTATTTCCGTGTTCATTTTTAATTTCCCTTAAAATGTTCTAATAATATAGGTATTTTTGTTTTCTTTAAATTTTGAAAATAAAAAATGAAAATAGCAATCAATGGATTTGGAAGGATAGGTAGAACGTTTTTAAGAAATGCCTTGATGAAAAATATTGAGGTAGTTGCCATCAACGACCTAAGCGATTCGGATACTTTGGCGCATCTTTTTAAATACGATTCGATACACGGTGTTTTTTCGGGAACGGTTTCATCTTCGCCAACTTCTATTTTAATTGAAGGCAAGGAAATTGCGGTTTTTGCCATCCAAGATGCTGAAAATTTACCTTGGGCGGAATTAGGTGTGGATTTAGTAATCGAATCGACGGGAAAAAATTTAAGCAAAACCAATGCAAATAAACATTTGTTGGCAGGCGCCAAACAAGTAATTATTTCGGCACCTGCCGAAGACGATATTGCGATGGTGGTGTTAGGTGTAAACGACGAAAAAGTAAATTTGTCAGAAAAAATACTTTCCAATGCATCTTGTACCACCAACAACATTGCGCCAATGATAAAAATATTGGATGAAAATTGGGGCGTTTTGGAGGGATACATCACCACCGTTCACTCGATGACAGGCGACCAAAACCTACACGATGCGCCACACAAAGATTTGCGAAGAGCAAGAGCAGCGTCTTCGTCTATTATTCCCACCACCACAGGAGCGGCAAAAGCAATCACTCGAATTTTTCCGCATTTGAATGGTAATTTAGGCGGTGCGGGTATCCGTGTGCCAGTTTTAAATGGATCTCTAACAGATTTCACCTGTACGCTAAAAAACAAAGCTACCGTAGCACAAATAAATGCAGCTTTTAAAATCGCTTCTGAAAATAAAATGAAAGGGATTTTGCAATACACCGAAGCGCCAATTGTTTCTGTGGACGTAATTAATAATCCACATTCTTGTGTTTTTGATGCACAACTTACTTCTATCGTAGGTGGTTTGGTAAAAGTGGTGGGCTGGTATGACAACGAATTTGGATATGCCAGTCGCTTGGTAGATTTGGTCTTGAAAATTGAAAACAAAAATGGTTGATTTCGTTTCCATTGATCAAGTTTTACCTATTCGCAACGTGGTGTTGAGAAACAACAAAGGCATTGAATTTGCTCGCTTTGCGGAAGATAAACTGGTCGATACTTTTCATTTGGCCTATCTGTTAAATGATAAAGTGGTGAGCGTGTCCACATTTTTACCTGCTAACTTGCCCGATATTTCATTGAAAGGTTTTCAACTTCGTGGCATGGCAACATTGATTGAATGCGCTGGAAATGGTTTTGGAAAAGCAATTGTCAACTTTGCAATAAGTTATTTAAAAACAAAAAACGTTAACTATATTTGGTGCAATGCCCGCCAAAGCGCCTTAGGGTTTTATCGCAATTTAGGCTTTGAAATAAATTCTCAACCTTTTGAAATAGAAAATATAGGCACACATTATAGAATGATTTTACAATTAAATTAAAAATATGAAAACAGTAGATTCGATTAATTTTGCAGACAAAAAAGCATTAGTTAGAGTAGATTTTAACGTTCCTTTGGATGCAGATTTCAACATTACCGATAACAAAAGAATGATAGCTGCTTTGCCAACCATCCAAAAAATATTAAAAGATGGTGGTTCAGTTGTTTTAATGTCGCACCTTGGAAGACCAAAAGGTGGTCCAGATGCAAAATATTCATTAAAACATATTTTAGGTGATTTGTCACGAATGTTAGATATTGAAGTGAAATTTGCGAACGATTGCATTGGAGAAGAAGCCGTTTTAAAAGCTAATAATCTTTTTCCAGGTGAAGTTTTATTAATAGAAAATTTGCGTTTTCATAGTGAAGAGGAAAAAGGCAATATTGAATTTGCAGAGAAATTAGCGAAATTAGGCAATGTGTATGTAAACGATGCTTTTGGTACTGCACACAGAGCACATGCCTCAACAAGTATTATTGCTCAGTTTTTCCCTCAAGAAAAATATTTTGGCTATCTGATGGCTGCGGAGTTAAACAATGCTGAAAAAATATTAAACCATGCCGAAAGACCTTTTACCGCAATTATGGGTGGCGCTAAAGTTTCCGATAAACTTTTATTAATCGAAAGCCTTTTAGATAAAGTTGATAATTTGATTATAGGCGGAGGAATGGCTTATACTTTTGCAAAAGCACAAGGTGGAGAAATAGGAACTTCGTTGTTAGAGGCAGATAAAATGGATTTGTGTTTGCAGCTTTTAGAAAAAGCAAAAAGCAAAGGTGTTAATTTGATTCTGCCAATTGATACCGTAATTGCCGATAAATTTGCAAACGATGCTCAAAAACAAAATGCGGATTCAGGTCAAATTCCTGCCAATTGGATGGGCTTAGACATTGGCCCAAAAACGAATGAACTTTTTAAAAAAACTATTTTAGCGTCGAAAACCATTTTATGGAATGGTCCAATGGGTGTTTTTGAAATGAAAAACTTTGAACAAGGAACTAAGGCTGTGGCAGATGCTGTAGTGGCGGCGACTCAAAAAGGAGCTTTTTCGTTAATTGGCGGTGGAGATTCAGCAGCAGCAATTGCTAAGTTTGGAATGGAAGCTGGTGTAAGTTATATTTCTACAGGTGGAGGTGCTTTGTTGGAGTATATGGAAGGAAAAGAACTGCCAGGTGTAAAAGCAATAAATGATTAATTGCTTGATAACTTTGTTATATCGCTCTAAATGGAGTGAAATAAAAAATATCATCACTTTAAACAATATGAAAATGAGAAAATTAATAATACTTTTTGCTTGTTTGCCTTTAGTGTCTCTCGGACAAATTTTTAGAATGGAGAGTTTGGCAAGTATAGAGATGACCAGTTTAAGGGGGCTTTCTGTAGTTTCTAATGAAGTAGCTTGGGTTAGTGGCAGTAACGGCATGATTGGTAAAACCGAAGACGGAGGTCAAAATTGGGAATGGACTCAACCTAAAGGTTTCGAAGAATTGGATTTTAGAGACATTGAAGCTTTTGACGAGAAAAAGGCAATTGTGATTAATGCAGGCTCACCAGCGTATATTTTGATGACCGAAGATGGGGGAGGGAAGTGGAAAAAAGTGTATCAAAATTTAGACACAGCGATTTTTTTAGATGGAATGTCTTTTTGGGATAAAAAAAATGGCTTGATTTTTGGCGACCCTATTAAAAATAAAATGCAACTATTGAAAACTACCAATGGAGGTTATAACTGGACCGAGGTTGAAACAGATAGTTTATCTTTAGTTTTAGCTGAAGATGAAGCAGGTTTTGCAGCTAGTGGTTCTACCATCAAAACACTAGATGGAGGATATACTTGGATTGCAACTGGAGGCTCAGAATCAAATATTTATTTTTCAAATGATTACGCTGAAACTTGGAATAAGTACCCTTGCCCGATTTTACAAGGAGAAGCCAGTCAAGGTGTTTTTTCTATCGATTTTATTGACGAGAAAAATGGAATTGCTGTGGGTGGAGACTATACTAAGGAAAAAGAAAGTAAAAATAATGCATTGATAACCACAGATGGAGGACAGAGTTGGTTTAAACCTACTAAATCGGTTTTGGGCTATCGTTCTGGGGTGGCATATTTAGACCGCGAAACCTGTTATGCAACAGGAGTTTCAGGTACAGATTATTCTAAAGATGGAGGTAAAACTTGGCGAAGAGTGAGTTTGCAAAGTTTTAATGCGATTCAAAAAGCTAAAAAAGGAAATTTGATTTTGCTGGTCGGCAATAAAGGACAAATTAGTAGGCTTATCGAAGAGTAACATTAGAAAATATTTATGTTGAAACCACCTATTGGAAAATAGGTGGTTTTTTTGTGCGTTTTTATTTCTTTTTTTTCTGTTGAAAACTTTTTTGTGGTAAAAAGTGGGAGGTTGTGGGAAATCTTATTTACTTTTACACTACATAAAATGTGTAGATACTAAAATGTTACAACTGTTAGGAGAATTTGATTGTAAGTTAGATGCTAAAGGCCGGATGATGGTTCCTTCTAGCCTTAAAAAGCAATTGCCTAATGTTGAGCAAGAAGGATTGGTTGTGAACCGAGGTTTTGAGAAGCATTTGGTTATTTACCCAAAGAAAGTATGGCAAGAAATTGTAGATGAATTAAGTAAGTTAAATCAATACGAGAAAAAAACAAGGGAATTTATTCGCTTTTTTACACGAGGTGCAACAGAGTTGACCTTGGATGCTTCGGGTAGAGTTTTGTTGCCAAAATCGTTAATGGAATTTGCAGGGGTAGAAGGAGAAGTTGTTTTGGCTTGTCAATTTAATAAAATTGAAGTTTGGTCTAAAGCGGCTTATGACGCATTGTTGGATAATGAACCTGAGAACTTTGCAAATCTTGCCGAAGAAGTAATGGGTACTAAAAACAGAGTTGAAGATGGAAAATAGTTACCACATACCTGTTATGTTGCATGAGTGCTTAGAGGGTTTAGCTATAAAACCTGATGGCGTATATGTAGATGTTACTTTTGGAGGAGGAGGACATTCTAAAGAAATATTGAAAAAACTTAGTGATAAAGGTGTTTTAATTGCTTTTGATCAAGATCCTGATGCGCAAAGAAATAAAATTGAAGACGCTCGTTTTCATTTTGTAGATCAAAATTTCGCTTTTTTGAAAAATAATTTGCGTTTGTTGGGTTACAAAAAAGTGGATGGTATTTTGGCAGATTTGGGCGTTTCTTCGCATCAATTTAATGAAGCTGATAGAGGTTTTTCGATACGCTTTGATGCTGATTTGGATATGAGAATGGATAAACAACGTCCATTAACAGCGGCGCTAGTACTGAATACTTATGCGGAAGATAAATTGCATAAGATTTTCGGAATTTATGGTGAGGTGAAAAATGCAAAATCTTTGGCACACACCATTGTTTCGGCTAGATTGTTATCGCCAATACAAACTTTAAATGCCTTTAAAAAAGTAATCGATAAACACATTCCAAAAGGAAAAGAAAATAAATATATGGCTCAGGTTTTTCAAGCCTTACGTATTGAAGTAAATGCCGAAATAACTGTTTTAGAGTCTTTTTTAATGCAAACTGCTGAGGTTTTAAATCCTGGAGGTAGATTGGTTGTGATGTCTTATCATTCTTTGGAAGATAGGCCTGTTAAGAATTTCATTGCCAAAGGTAAATTTAGTGGAGAAGTTGAGAAAGATTTTTTTGGCAACCAACAAAAACCTTTTAATGCAGTAACGAGAAAAGCGATAGTTGCAGGAACGGTAGAGTTGGCACAAAATAGCCGTGCTAGAAGTGCAAAATTGCGAGTTGCCGAAAAAATATGAACCATTTTAAAGAAAATATAACGTCTTCAGAATCTGAAGTTGGAAAGGAACCTTTTTTAAAAAAAGAGCCTTTGCAGAAGCAGGCAACGGAACCATCTTCAGCGGAGTCGAATAATTTTCTGAAAACCTTTCTTTCGGAAGGGATAATGACAAAAGAAAAGGCAACGGATATTTTGCCGTTTGTAATTTTCTGTACGGTTTTAGGGATGATTTATATTGCGAACAGCCACATGGCGGTTAGGAATATTTATAAAATCGACAAATTAGAAAAAGAAGTAAAAGATTTAAAAGCAGATTACCAAAGTTTAAATGCGGAACTTTCTTTTAAAAGTCAGTTTTCGGAAGTAGAAAAAAAGGTGGATACGTTGGGGATAAAAGAGTTGGTAGAACCACCACAAAAAATTATTGTTGAGCAAGTAGATGAACATTAGAGCAAACATAGTATTACGTGTTTATTTAGCATTCGGCTTAATCGTGCTTTTTGCGATTGTTGTTTTGCTGAAATTGGCTAGTGTGCAATTTATTGAAGGTAAAAAGTGGAAAGATTTGGCCAGTAAACTTTCAACACGTGTATTTGATATAGAGGCAACTCGAGGGAATATTTACTCTGTTGATGGGAGCTTATTGGCAACCTCAGTGCCTGAATACGAATTGCGTATGGATATGTATGCTGGTGGTATTGAAGATGAGGATATTTTCGATAGTAAGGTAGATTCTTTGGCGATGAGCTTGGCGAATTTTTTTAAAGATAAAACAGCAAACGAGTATGCTCGATATTTACGTGTTGCTAGGCAAGATAGCGCTCGTTATCTGCTGATTAAAAGAAATGTGTCGTATCAAAATTTGAAAGTAATACGAAAATTTCCTTTGTTTAATTTAGGTAAATTTTCTGGGGGGTTGATAGCAATACAGCAAAATAAGCGCTTATTACCATTTAAAGATTTAGCAGCAAGAACGATAGGTTATAAAAATAAGAACGTTAAAAATGGAGTGGGTTTAGAGGGAGCTTATGGAGAATATATTAATGGTGAAAACGGAAAACAGCTTAAGCAACGTATTTCGGGAGGGGTTTGGGTACCTATTGGCGATGATGCGGAGGTAGCATCTAAAGAAGGTGCTGATATTATTTCAACGATTGATGTAAACATACAAGGATTGGTGCAAAGTGCTTTGAAAAAACAATTGATTAAAAGTCAAGCCGACCATGGTACCGTGATTTTGATGGAAGTAGAAACTGGAGAAGTAAGAGCAATAGCGAATTTTAGCAAGGTAGAAGAAGGAGTGTATAAAGAAATATTTAATTATGCGATTGCGGGTAATCAAGACCCTGGTTCAACATTTAAGTTGGCCTCGTATATGGCTTTGCTACAAGATAAATTGGTAGATACGAACACGATGGTAGGGACTGGAAAATATTATATTCCTGGTCATACGATTACAGATTCGCATGGAAGTATAGGCGTGGTTACGGTTAAAAAAGCATTCGAGCAGTCGTCTAATGCGGCAATAGCAGAGCTGATAGATAAGAATTATAGAGCGGATCAATTTAAGTTTACTAACCATCTTTATAATTGGCATTTGAACGAGAAAATGGGTTTGCAAATTCCTGGAGAGGCACAACCCGTTGTAAAAAATCCGAATAATAAAAGTTGGAACAAGCGAATGACCTTGCCTCAAATGGCGTATGGTTATGAAATGCAGTTAACACCTTTGAAAATGTTGTCTTTTTACAACGGTGTAGCTAATAACGGCAAATATATAACGCCAATTTTTGTAAAAGAAATTAGAAGATTGGGTAATCCAATTGAGCAATTTAAGGCACGTGTTGTGAACGAGCAAATGTGTGACGAGGAAACTTTGAAAAAAGTAAAAAGTATGTTGGAGGGTGTGGTTTCGTCAGGTAGTGGAAAACAAATTGTATATAATCCGTTGTATAAAATTGCAGGTAAAACAGGAACTGCACAAGTGGCAGATGCCAATAAAGGATACGGAGAGAAAAAGCAATACCAAGCTTCTTTTGTAGGTTATTTCCCTGCAGATAAACCAAAATATTCAATGATTGTGGTTATTAATGACCCAAAAGGTGCTTATTATGGAGCTTTGGTTTCAGGTCCGGTTTTTAGAGAGGTTGCGGATAGAATTTATGCTCGTGATTTGAAAATTGAACACGAAAGTAAGGTGGTAAAAGCAATTGTAAAATCACCAAAAATACAAGCAGGAGAAATAAAATCAATTAGAAAAATTTACAGCGCTTTGGGGGTGGTTTCAGAACTTCCTGTTTTAGAAAATTACTTTACAGTAAAAGATAGCTCAGGTAGTGTGGCATTTAAAAGTCAAGCTTTAGAGAAAGGGAAAATGCCTAATTTACAAGGTATGGGTTTGAAAGATGCACTTTATTTAGCAGGAAACTCGGGATTG
This sequence comes from Sphingobacteriaceae bacterium, assembly GCA_019751895.1. Taxonomy (GTDB): domain Bacteria; phylum Bacteroidota; class Bacteroidia; order Sphingobacteriales; family Sphingobacteriaceae; genus Pedobacter. Next base: position 28,826 of record JAIEMU010000216.1, read on the forward strand.
AAAGTGAAGGTAAAAGGCATGGGTAGGGTAGCCAATCAGTCAATCGCCTCTGGCAGTCGCATTGCCAAAGGCTTAATGGTAGAATTACAATTACGATGAAAGTACAATTAAACGACATCTTAAAAGGAGTAGAAATACAGCAAATCATTGGAGAAAATCAAATGTTGGTTTCGGTATTGGTTTTTGACTCTAGAAAAATTGAAGCAGATTGTGTGTTTTTTGCTATTAAAGGCACACTTGTAGATGGCCATGATTTTATTGAACAAAGTATTTCAAACGGCGCAACTGTGATTGTATGCGAAAATTTACCAAAAGAAATCAATGCGAATGTTACGTATATAAAAGTAGAAAACGCGGCTTCAGTTTTGGGTATAATGGCCGCAAATTTTTATCAAAATCCGTCTCATAAATTAAAATTAGTAGGTATTACAGGTACAAATGGCAAAACCACCATTGCTACATTGCTGTTTAAATTGTTTAGAAAATTAGGCTATAACGTAGGTTTAATTTCAACGGTTGAAAACCAAATAAACGACCAAATTATTCCTTCAACACATACCACGCCCAATCCATTGGCATTAAATAGTTTGTTGAACGAAATGGTGAATCAGGGTTGTACGTATTGTTTTATGGAAGTGAGCTCTCACTCGGTTGTTCAGCAACGCATTAGCGGTTTAGCGTTTGTTGGGGCTGTTTTTTCAAATATCACACACGACCATTTAGATTTTCACGAGACTTTTGATAAATATATAAAAGCTAAAAAAGGGTTTTTTGATATGCTTCCAGCTTCAGCTTTTGCATTGACAAACTTGGACGATAAAAATGGAATGGTGATGTTGCAAAACACCAAGGCTGTTAAAAAAAATTACGCTTTAAAACAATTAGCAGATTATAAAGCGAGTGTGATAGAGAATAATTTTAATGGCTTGTTGTTGGATATTGATGGCATGGAAGTGTTTTTTAAATTGATTGGCTCGTTTAATGCCTATAACTTATTAGCCGTTTATGGTTCAGCTATTTTATTAAATCAGGATAAAATGGACGTTCTTACCGCTTTAAGTTCTTTAACAGGTGCAGAAGGAAGGTTTGATTACATTACTTCAGCTCAAAATATAATCGGTGTAGTAGATTATGCGCACACGCCAGATGCGGTTCAAAACGTGTTGAGTACCATCAATGATATTAAAAAAGGGAACGAACAAATAATCACCATTATTGGTTGCGGAGGAGATAGAGATAAAACCAAGCGCAAAGTAATGGCGAAAGTAGCTTGTGAATGGAGTGATAAAGTGATTCTTACTTCAGATAATCCAAGAACAGAAAACCCTCAAACTATTATTGAAGAAATGGAAGAGGGCGTAACACCGAGCAACAAACGAAAAACCATTTCGATTTTAGATAGAAAAGAAGCGATTAAAACGGCATGTCATTTGGCAAAACCTGGCGATATTATTTTGCTGGCAGGCAAAGGACATGAAAAATACCAAGAAATAAATGGCGTAAGAAACCATTTTGATGATAAAGAAATATTGTTGGAACAATTTAAATTGATGAACTAATGTTGTATTTACTATTCGAATATTTGCATAAAAATTATGATTTCCCAGGTCTAAGATTGTTTCAATACATCACCTTTAGAACCTCTTTGGCGGTTATTCTTTCGCTGATTGTAACTACTGTTTATGGCAGAAGATTGATTGATTATTTGCAAAAAAAGCAAGTTGGAGAAACGGTGCGTAATTTGGGGCTAGACGGGCAAATGCAGAAACAAGGAACGCCTACTATGGGGGGTATTATTATTCTTTTAGGGATTTTAGTTCCAACCATTTTATTTGCTAAAATCACAAATGTGTATGTGATTTTGATGATTGTAACCACCATTTGGATGGGGACTATCGGTTTTATAGACGATTATATAAAAGTATTTAAAAAAAACAAAGAGGGTTTAGCAGGAAGATTTAAAATTGTTGGACAAGTAGTCTTGGGCTTAATTGTAGGTTTAACCATGTATTTTAATCCAAATATAGTAGTAAGAGAAACGGTTACGAAAGCCACTGCTGATCCTTCAAAACAAATTGTAGAACGAAAAAAAGGTACAGAAACTTATTATACGCAAGATGTAAAATCGAATATGACTAATGTTCCATTTTATAAAAACAATCAAATGGACTATGCCAAGGTGATGAAATTTATGGGCGATGGCTATGAAAAGTATGCATTGTTTGTGTTTTTGTTTGCCGTTGTTTTTATTGTTACGGCGGTTTCAAATGGTGCCAATTTAACCGATGGAATAGATGGCTTGGCAACGGGAACATCAGCTATTATTGGGGTTACTTTAGGTATTTTGGCTTATGTGTCTGGAAATACAGTGATTGCAGATTATTTAAACATCATGTACATTCCTCATTCGGGTGAGTTAATGATTTTTGCAGGTGCTTTTGTGGGTGCTTGTGTAGGTTTTTTGTGGTACAATTCGTATCCAGCTCAAGTTTTTATGGGCGACACAGGAAGTTTGGCAATTGGAGGTATTATTGCCGTTTTTGCGGTTATGATTCGTAAAGAATTGTTGATTCCAATTTTATGTGGAGTGTTTTTGGTTGAGGTTTTATCTGTGACCATTCAAGTAGGCTATTTTAAATATACAAAGAAATTTTTTGGAGAAGGCAAACGTGTTTTCTTAATGTCCCCATTACATCATCATTATCAAAAAAAGGGATACCATGAGGCTAAAATTGTTACCCGATTTTGGATTGTAGGAATATTTTTAGCCATTGCAACCATCATCACATTAAAATTAAGATAAATGAAGCAAAAGAGAATAGTTATTTTAGGAGCAGGAGAAAGTGGAGTGGGTGCTGCGCTTTTGGCTCAAAAACAAGGCTTTGATGTTTTTGTATCTGATTTTGGTGGCATAGCCGAAAGATATAAAAAGCAATTGCTTGACTTAGGGATTCCTTTTGAGGAAAAAAAGCATACCCCTGAGTTGATTTTTAATGCAGATGAAGTAATTAAAAGTCCAGGTATTTCTTCAACGGTACCTATCGTGTCTGCATTGCAGTTGAAAAAAACGCCAATAATTTCAGAAATTGAATTTGCGAAGCGATATACAAATGCAAAAGTAATTTGCATTACAGGTTCAAATGGAAAGTCAACAACGACTTTATTGACCTACCACATTTTAAAAAATGGAGGTTTGAATGTAGGTTTAGCTGGAAATATAGGACATAGTTTTGCTGCGCAGGTGGCAACCGAAAATTTCGATTTCTATGTGTTGGAAATTTCAAGCTTTATGCTCGACGACATGTACGATTTTAAAGCAGATGTAGCTGTATTGTTGAACATTACCCCTGATCATTTAGATAGATACGAATATAAAATAGAAAAATATGCGGCTTCCAAAATGCGTATTATTCAAAATCAAACACCAGAGGATGTGTTTATTTATTGTCAGGACGATGAAGAAACCATTAAAGCCTTACAAAATGTAGGGATTAAAGCCAAAAAATATACTTTTTCTATAAAAGAAGAAGTTGAAGCTGGCGCATTTTTAGAAAAAGAAAACAAAATTCAGTTTAATTTACCAAAACCATTTACCATGGCACTTTCAGATTTAGCCTTGCAAGGCAAACATAATATTTACAACTCAATGGCTTCGGGTATTGTAGCTAAAGTTTTAGAACTTCGCAACGAAACGATTAGAGAAAGTATGGGCACCTTTCAAAACATTCCGCATCGTTTAGAGTTGGTTGCTAAAATTTCAGATGTTACCTATATCAACGATTCAAAAGCAACCAATGTAAATGCAACTTGGTATGCTTTGGAAAGTATGACCGCTCCAGTTGTGTTGATACTTGGAGGGGTTGATAAAGGAAATGATTACGAAATGTTACGTGATTTAGTTAAAAATAAAGTTAAAGCAATCATTTGTTTGGGTAAGGATTGTAAACGTATTCATGATGCTTTTGAAGATGAGGTAGAGGTAATTGTAAATACTTTTACAGCACATGAAGCCGTACAAATGGCCTATCATATTGCTAAAAAAGGCGATACTGTTTTATTGTCGCCAGCTTGTGCAAGTTTCGATTTGTTTAAAAACTTTGAAGATAGAGGCGATCAATTTAAAACAGCCGTTAAAGAATTATAATCTGATTTTATGTTCGATGTAAACGCACTTCTTAATAAAACCAAAGGCGATCGATGGATTTGGCTCATCATTTTGATGTTGTCGATTATTTCATTGATGTCGGTTTATAGTGCGACAGGTAGTATGGCTTTTCGTCAAGGCAAAACCGTAGAGCGTATTTTGTTGACCAAGCATTTGATTTTTGTGATTATGGGTATTGCAATGATTTATATTGCTCACCTTTTGGATTATAAATATTACGCAGGGATTTCTAAAGTGTTGATGATTATTACGATACCCTTGTTGTTTTACACGGCAGCGTTTGGGGTAAACGTAAACGATGCTTCGCGTTGGGTAAAAATACCCATTATTGGAATGACTTTTCAAACTTCCGATTTAGCAAAGTTGGCTTTAATTACTTTTTTGGCACGAATACTTACCAAAAAACAGGAAAATATTAAAGATGTTAAAGAAGCATTTATCCCTATAATGGGGTCTGTTTGTGCAGTTTTTGTATTAATCGCTTGGGCAAATATGTCAACGGCTATTATGTTGTTTGGGGTGAGTATTTTGGTTTTAATTATTGGTAGAATAAGTATCAAACAAATTATTTTTGTGTGTTTAGGAGTTGGTTTGTTGTTGACATTGGTTGTTTTTTTTGGACCAAGACGAAAAACCTACATGTCGAGAGTCAATTCTTTTATGCATCCTGAATTGCAGCATGCGGATAAAACCTACCAAGCCGACCAATCAAAAATAGCATTGGCAACGGGTGGTTTTTTTGGTAAGGGTCCAGGAAATAGTACGCAGCGAAATTTTTTACCGCATTCTGAGTCGGATTATATCTTCTCAATTATTGTAGAAGAATATGGAATGATAGGAGCGATTGTGGTGGTTTTGCTCTATCTCACATTGCTCTATCGATGCGTGTTGATTGTAAATAAAAGTCCGAAAGCATTTGGAGCACTTTTGGCGGCAGGGCTGAGTTTTAGTTTAACCATTCAGGCTTTTGCCAATATGGCGGTTTCTGTAGGCTTAGGGCCTGTAACAGGCGTTCCTTTGCCTTTGGTAAGTATGGGTGGAACGTCTATGATTTTCACAAGCATCGCTTTTGGAATTATATTAAGTGTGAGCAAAGACGTGGAAAAAAACGAAAATAAAAGTGAAAAAATTATAGTAGGAACAATACCAGCAATGGAAGATTAAGAACATGGCGATTAAAATAATCATATCTGGAGGAGGTACAGGAGGACATATTTTTCCTGCTATTTCTATTGCGAATGCTTTGAAACAGTTGCAACCAAATTGCGAAATTTTGTTTGTGGGTGCCGAGGGTAAAATGGAAATGGAAAAAGTGCCTGCCGCAGGCTACAAAATTGTAGGCTTGCCAATTAGCGGTTTACAAAGAGGTTCTATTTTTAAAAACTTAGGCTTGCCTTTTAAGATATTGATAAGTGTTTATAAAGCCTTCAAATTATTATCTACTTTCAAACCAGCAGTTGTTGTGGGGGTAGGAGGCTATGCTTCGGCGCCACTTTTATATGCTGCATCGATAAAAAAAATCCCATATTTAATACAAGAACAAAATTCTTATGCGGGAATTACGAATAAATTTTTAGGTAAAAATGCCAGTAAAATTTGTGTTGCATTTGATGGGATGGATAAATTTTTCCCTTCAGAAAAAATTCTAAAAACAGGAAATCCAATTCGTAAACAAGTGGTGGAAATTGAAGGTAAAAGAGTTGCGGCACTTCAGTTTTTTAAGTTGTCAGAAAACAAAAAAACAATTTTGATAACAGGGGGAAGTTTAGGAGCAGGTACTTTAAATAGAAGTGTTGAGCAATCTTTAGCGAAGTTAATAGAAGCAGATGTTCAAATTGTTTGGCAAACAGGAAAATCTTACTACAATGGAGTTATCAATCGATTGGGAGAGAATTATCATCCAAATATTTGTATTGTAGAGTTTTTAACGCAAATGGATTTTGCGTATGCCGCCGCTGATGTGATTATTAGCAGAGCGGGTGCAGGAACGATAGCAGAGCTTTGTTTGTTGAAAAAACCTGTTGTTTTGGTTCCTTCGCCTAATGTTGCGGAAGATCATCAAACCAAAAACGCAAACGAGTTGGTGAAAAACAATGCGGCGATTTTAGTTGAAGACATGAATGCAGAAACGGAATTGATAAGTAGGACTTTAGCCTTGCTTAATGAAAATTCTATATGCGAGAAACTGAGTCAAAATATCGCCTTGATGGCCTTGGTTGATGCAGATAAAGTAATTGCAAACGAAGTATTAAAATTGGTGTAAAATGGAGTTAGGAAATATAAAAAACGTATATTTTGTGGGTGTTGGTGGCATTGGAATGAGTGCGCTTGCTCGCTACTTCGTAAATAGAGGTTGCTCAGTTTCGGGATACGATAAAACCAAAACAAAGCTTACCGAAAGTCTAGAGGCTGAAGGGATTTCGATTACCTATAATGATGATTTAGATAAGCTTCTTCCTGTATTTTTAGAAAAAAACATCCATACGTTAGTAGTTTATACACCAGCAATTCCTAAACAATCGGTCATACTTAATCATTTTATTAATCAAGGTTTTGAACCCAAAAAACGTTCGCAAGTATTAGGAATTATTAGTGCAGGTATGTTTTGCATCGCCGTTGCGGGTACGCATGGCAAAACCACAACTTCATCTATTTTAGCGCATATTTTAACAGACACAGGCTACGGTTGTACTGCTTTTTTGGGTGGAATTACCGCTAATTACAATTCGAATATGCTGTTGGGAAAAAATAATGTAGTGGTCATTGAAGCCGATGAGTACGATCGTTCGTTTCTTACCTTACATCCCGACATTGCGATTGTAACTTCAATGGATGCCGACCATTTGGATGTTTACGGAGACGAAAACCATCTTCAGGATTCTTTTCAAATGTTTGTTTCACAGTTAAAAAATAACGGAAAATTATTTTTTAAACAAGGTTTGCCATTAAGTGGAATTAGCTACAGCTCAACTGAAAAAGCGATGGTGGAAGTCAAAAATATCAGGGTTGAAAATTCAAAATTTGTATTTGATTTTAAGGATGGATTTACCAAAATTGATGCTTTACAATTGTCATTGCCAGGACGACACAATGTAGAAAATGCAACTGCCGCAATTTCGGTAGCTTTAAGTTTGGGTATTTCGCCAAAGGCGATTAAAAAAGCTATCGCAAGTTTTAAAGGGGTGAAACGAAGATTCGAAACCATTTTTGAAAGCAAAAAAACTGTTTATATTGATGACTATGCGCATCATCCGGAGGAATTAAGAGCTTGTTTTGATGCGGTTCGACAATTGCATCCAAATAAAAAAATGACGGTAATTTTTCAACCACATTTGTTTTCACGTACGAGAGATTTTGCGGATAATTTTGCAGCGGTGTTGAGCACTGCCGATACATTGATTTTATTGCCAATTTACCCAGCAAGGGAATTGCCTATTGATGGGGTAAACTCAGATATGTTGTTGCAGAAAGTTACTAGCGCAGAAAAAATGATTTGTGAAAAGGAAAATTTGTTAGCTGAAATTGAAAAAATAAAACCCGAATTGTTGCTCACCGTGGGCGCAGGAGATATTGATACTTTAATAGAACCATTAAAAAAACTTTTATCAAATGCTTAATAAAATAAATTGGCATAAAGTGTTTTACGGATTTGCTTGGGTGGTTTCACTCAGCGGATTGGTGATTTTAATGAGCTTTATTGAAGTTAAAAAGCAAGAGCAAAAATGCGAAAAAATACAGGTCATTATACCTGGGGCGCAAAATTTTGTGGAACGAGAGGAAATAGACCTAATTCTTAAAAGAGGATGTGGTGTATTGATAGGTGAAAATTTATCGGAAATAAATACCGAACACATTGAAAAACAAATTAAAACCAATCCTTATATCAATTTTGTGAAAGTTTATATAGATATGGATGGTGTTTTGAATATTAAAATAAAACAACGACAACCCATTTTAAGAGTGATTAACGCCGCAAATCAAGATTATTATATTGATAGAGATGGTTTTAAAATGCCTACATCCGCTAATTTTACAGCAGATGTGTTGGTGGCTTCGGGAAATATATTTGAGTATTTTTCAGGAGGCAAAGAAGTGTTGAGTACAAAAATGGCAAAAGATTTATTTAAAATGGCAGCCTTAATTGAAGCTGATGCTTTGTGGAATGCGCAAATACAGCAAATTTTTGTAACCCCTACAAATGATATTTTATTAGTACCTACCGTAGGCAAGCAGCGAATTATATTTGGGAATGCCGATTCGATAGAAGTGAAATTTAAAAACTTAGGAGGGTTTTATAAAAATGTTATTCCTAAATATGGGTGGGAGATGTATAAAACAGTTAATTTGAAATATATAAATCAAATTGTTTGCGAAAAAAACAAAGCAGACTCTAATTTTGTGGATATACAAATTGATAAAGAAACAGATACAACAACGAAAGTTGAAAAAATTGAAGTTGTTGAAAAAATACTCGAAAATGAAGCGGTAAAAAAAGCTAAATTTGCGGAAGTTAAAAAAGAAGTACAAAAACCAAAACCAAGCCCTTTAAAGCAAGAAAAGAAAGAGTTGAAAAAGGAGAAAAGCACAGATAATGAGCTTAAAAAGCTGACTAAATCAACAAAAAATAATTAATAACAAAAAATATCCAGTCATGAGCAATGAAACACCTAATCAAAATCCAATCGTAGTAGGTTTAGATATTGGTACAACTAAAATTTGTGCGATTGTAGGGCGTAGAACGCTACACAATAAAATTGAAGTTTTAGGTATCGGTAAAACAGATTCATCAGGAGTAGCCCGTGGTGTAGTTTCTAATATTCAAAAAACTGTTCAAGGCATTGTTGCAGCTGTTGACATCGCAAGTAGTCAATCCAATGTGAATATTAAATGGGTAACTGTTGGGATTGCAGGTCAGCACATTAAGAGCTTGCAACACAGAGGTATTTTAACACGTAAAGATCAAAGTACAGAGATTTCTAAAAAGGATATTGATAGACTTGTAGAAGATATGTATAAGTTGGTAATGCCACCGGGCGAACAAATTATCCATGTATTGCCGCAAGAATTTACGGTTGATAATGAAACAGGTGTAAAAGACCCAGTGGGCATGGCGGGTGTAAGGATGGAGGCTAATTTCCACATTATTACAGGTCAAGTAGCCGCGATAAAAAATATAGTAAAATGTGTTGAAACTGCTGGATTGTTTCCGCAAGAAGTGGTTTTAGAACCCTTAGCTTCTTCAGAAGCTGTTTTAAGTGACGAAGAAAAAGAAGCAGGCGTTTGTTTGGTTGACATTGGTGGAGGAACAACAGATGTTGCTATTTTTCACGAAAACATTATTCGTCACACTGCCGTAATCCCTTTGGGCGGAAACAGCGTAACAGAAGACATTAGAGAAGGTTGTTCGGTGATGCGCAGTCAGGCCGAATCTTTGAAGGTTCAATTCGGATCGGCATTAGCCGAAGAAAACAAGGAAAATGAAATTATTGTTGTTCCTGGTTTAAGAAATAGAGAGCCGAAAGAAATTTCGGTTAAAAATTTGGCATACGTGATACAAGCTCGTATGGAAGAAATTATCGAACATGTATATTACGAAATTAAAGCTTCTGGCTACGAAAAAAAATTGATTGGCGGTATCGTAATTACAGGTGGTGGAGCCTTGCTAAAACACTTATTGCAAGCGGTAGAATATGTAACTGGATTGGAATGTAGAATTGGTTATCCAAATGAATACCTAGCTAAATTTGATGGC
>JAIEMU010000139.1 GCA_019751895.1 Sphingobacteriaceae bacterium
TTAAAATTAAAAAAAATGAGCAACAACGATATATTTAAAAAACTTAGAGTAGCCCTATCTTTAAATAATGAGCAGATTATAGAAATTTGCGGCTTAGTAGGCTTTAAAATTACAAAAAGTGAATTAGGCGACCTATTCAGAAGTGATGAGCATCCAAACTTTAAAAAATGTGGAGACCAAATACTACGAAATTTTTTGAATGGCTTGGTTATTTACAAGCGTGGGCCTAAGGAAAATTAAGTTAGAGTATGGTGTTTAAACGGTAGCCCACTCCTCGTATATTCTCAAATAAGTTCTCTACGTTATTATTTTCTGTTTCAAGTTTTTTTCTTAGCCTAGCAATGTGCATATCCACACTGCGACTATTGGGTTGGCTGTGGTTTCCCCAAACCTCTATTGTTAAAACATCTCTTTTAATTATTTTATTTTTGTTTCTTAAAAAACACAAAAGAAGCTTATTTTCAATATTGGTAAGCTCTAATCTAAAATTATCCTTATAAACGATCTGTTCCTCTCTTATATACTTGTAATCTGCAAAATCATAATTTTCTTTTTGCTTATTTTCTAGGAAATCAAGTTTATTTCGCAACAAAGCGACCATAACATCCATATTAAATGGTTTGGTTATGTAATCTGAAACGCCATAATTATACGCGTCAATTTTATCTACATCTTGAGACTTTGCAGTCATCATAATAATCAAATTATTAAAACCTTTAGCTCTTACACTTTTGCAAATATCAATGCCATGTTTTCCTGGTAACATCCAATCCAACAGCACCAAATCCGGTTCTAAATCTAGAATCAAATCCTCTGCTACCAAGCCTTCATTTGATTCTAGTACCAAAAAACCCTCTTTTACTAATCTAGAAACCATTAAAAAACGAAGATTTTCATCATCTTCAACAATCAATATCTTTACTTTATTCATTATTTTAAATATTATATGGTAATTTAATCGTAAACGTTGTGCCGATATTTTCCTTACTTTTTACCGTTATTTCTCCTTTCATAAAGGTAATAAGTTCTTTACAAAAAGCCAAACCTAAACCTGCACTCCCTGTTTGATTATAATCGTTTTGGATTCGATAAAACTTTTTAAATACATTTTTAATTTGAGCGGCAGGTATTCCAATTCCTTTGTCTTCAAAATTAAATATAACTTTTGACTTGGTAACTTTAGCTGAAATATGTAGTTTTTTTAAATTTTTGGGCGAATATTTGTACGCATTATCAGACAAGTTATCAAACAAACTCCCCAATAAAATTGGGTCTGTAAAAAATGTTGGGAAGCCCGAAAAACTATAGGTGAAATCAAAATCAGAATATTTCAAACAATAGGAATCAATGGTACTTTCTATAAATTCTACTACGTTTACCTCACAACTATTTATATTAATTCTTTTGTTTTCAATCTGCGTGAACGATAAAAGTTTGTTCATCAATCCATTAAGTTTATCGGCTTCTTCTTCTAAAATTTTACCATACATCATTTGCTCAGCATGCGTAATAGATTGAGAACTTTTAATATTGCTTCCTGCGATTTTAATGACACTCACTGGCGTTTTAAACTCGTGGGTTAAATTATTCACAAAGTCATATTGCAACTTATACATGTTTCGATTGATATTGATATTTTTAAAAATCAATACCGTGATGAGTACAAATACGCCATAAAGGAAAAATAATATCAATGCTATTGGGTAAAAAAATGCGTAAATAGCTTTTTGAAGATGTTGTTGTGAGGAATAAAAAACCAGCTTATATCCTGAAAATGGACCCGATAGATCCGTTTCGGTTATTAAATATATTTTCGATATTTTAGGCTTAAATTCATTTTTAGCCGCATGTACCTCAACATATTCATATAACTCGGGATTGATATTTATGATCTCAATGTTTTGTGCATTTAGCTGAAAACTAAATACATCTTGCTGATAGATTTCAGTAGCTTTAACACGCTCAATATCTCCCATCATTCGCTTGTAAGCAATCAAATCTTTGTTTTCAGGTACGTTAGAGCAAATTATCTTGTTTGCTTGAACGTGTAAAAAATCATCAAAAGTATATTTTACTTTTCCAAAATGCAATCTTGAAAACTGCTCTACGCAAGTGTTAGTTTTAAGTGCAGAGGTTAAAAAATCGTCACTATATTTCAAAAATTGAAGAGAATTTCCTCTTGAAAATACTTTTTCACACCCTTTCTCTCTGCTGTAACGATAAATATTATTTGGACTAATTGACATTGCACCCAAATTAACACCTTCTTTAACTTGTGCGTTTTTCAACTCCACATCATAAAAATTAACAAAAGACACAAATGAGTATTTTTTTAAAATATCGGCACTAAATTTAGCCGCCTTTGCTGAGTCTAAAAGTCCTTTATGCTCTGAAATAGATGGTAAATCCGTCTTCAAAAAATCAGAATAAGAGGCTAAACTTCTGTCTAAAACATTCACTCTTTCCGTAAAAAATATTTTTTCAATTCTTTTTCTGCTGAAATTATAAGAGAGAAATAACAACAAAAGAAAAATACCCGAAAACATCAAAATAAACACCGTAATTAATATCGAATTTTTACGATAATTATTTTTACTTCCTATTGGCATAAATAAACTTGTTTTATTGATATAAATTGTAATTTTAACACGCTAAAATTAGTTTTTATTCCATCAAAATGCGTTTATTTTTTTTATTTATTTTACTTCTTAACACTTCGCTATTGTGGGCGCAAAGCAACGACGATAATACACTTATTTATACTGCCTATCAACAAGGAGATTATGAAAAGATATATGCTTTGACTGGAAAAAGAATGCTTGAAAACAATACCTATTTTAATTTTTACATAAATAGTGTTTTTAGATTGCGAAAATTTGCTGAGGCAGAAAAACTATTAAAAAAAACACTAAAAAACAATCCAATAAGTAACGCAATTGCTTTAGGAAGGGTTTACAAGGAATTAGGAGAACCTGATAAAGCAAAAAAAATATACGAACAGGTAATTGAAAAATTGAAAGCCGACGAAGAAAACATCCAATATGTTGCTCGTAGTTTTTTGGATTTTGAGATTCATGAATATGCAATCGAAACCTTGTTAAAAGGACGATTATTGCTTAATAATCCAACGCTTTTTAGCGAAAATTTAATTCAAATATACAGTCTGAAAAAAGACAAAAAAAAGCTAATTAGCGAATATCTAATTGCTTTAGGGGATGGGACTAAAACACTAGATCAAGCCCAAATTAGCTTTTTAAATGTATTCACAGAAACAGCCGACTATGATGAACTGCAATTTTTTTTATTGAAAGAAATTCAAAAACAACCTGATAAAGAGGTGTATTCTGACTTGTTGATATGGCAATATTTACAAAAAGATGCTTATGAAATGGCTTTTAGACAATTGGTTGCACAAGACAAAAGAACCAACAGCAATGGAGAAAAAATGTTTGCCGTATCACATCTATTTAACAATCCAAAGGCTTATGCTAGTGCCGAAAAAACATACAAATATTTGTTAGCAAAAGGAAAAAACACCCCATTTTACCTAGCCGCTAAAATTTCTTTGGCTAATATTAACTATGAACAACATGTTAATCAAAACTATAAATTAAACGAATTAGATAGTTTGTCTAATCAGTATGCTGAAATTATAACCGACTACGGAATAAACTCAAAAACATTTATTGCGTTTAAAAAATGGGTACAACTACAAGCCTATCATTTAAAAAAAACAAACAAAGTAATTGAGAAAATAGAACCTGTTTTGAAATCAAATTTACTTCGTAAAGATGAAATTGGCGAAATAAAACTTGCCTTGGGAGATATTTATATTCTAAATAATGAACCTTGGGAAGCTTTTTTGATTTACCAACAAATTGCAAAAGATTATTCAAACAATGATATCGGTAATGAAGCGACTTTTCGCTCTTCGAAACTTTCTTATTTTCAAAATGATTTCACTTATGCAAAAGCACAAATAGATGTTTTGAAATCAGCAACTAGTCAACTTATTTCAAATGATGCGCTTAACCTTAGTCTATTAATTAATGACAATTTAAAAACGGATTTAGATAGTTTATCGTTGATTATGTTTGCTCAAGCTGAACTTTTGGCTTTCAAAAACGAAGACAATCGTGTGTTTGAAAAATTAGATAGTTTAAACTTTATTTATCCTAAAAACAAATTAAAAGACGCTAGTTTAATGTTGAAGTCGAAAATTCATTTGAAGTCAAATGAGGTAGAAAAAGCAGTTGCAAATTTAACCGAAATAATAGTAAATCATACCGACAGTATTTGGATGGACGACGCATTGTTTACATTGGCAGACATCTATGAAAAAAAAATAAGCAACTTCGAAGAGGCAAAAAAATACTACGAAAAGCTAATTATTGAACACAGTTCCAGTCTGCATACGCCCGAAGCGAGGAAACGGTTTAGAAATTTGAGAGGAACATAAACGATAAAAATCATCTTTTAACGTATATTTGCAACATGCTAGTATATAATGTAACTGTTATCATCGAAGAATCATCTGCTGAAGAATGGTTAAAATGGATGAATGAAACCCATATTCCTGCAGTAATGGCCACAGGAAAATTTATAGATCACCGAGTTTTAAAGGTCTTGGATTCTCCAAATGAAGGAAAAACCTTCTGTATTCAATACAACCTTAAAAACATGGATGATTATTTAATCTATCAAAAAGATTTTGCACCAACGCTACAAACGGAATCAATGAAATACTTCAAAGATAAATTTGTAGCTTATAGAACACTCATGCAAAAAATTTAAATATGAACATAACTAAAACATCAATAGAGGGTCTATTAGTAATAGAACCTAAAATATGGAACGATAGTAGAGGCTATTTTTATGAAAGTTATAGCCAAAAAGTAATGTCTGAAATGGGGGTAAACGCTCCGTTTGTACAAGACAACCAATCGCTATCTCAAAAAGGAACATTACGTGGTTTACATGCTCAAGCGGCGCCGTTTGAGCAGGGTAAATTGGTGCGTGTTTTACAAGGAAGTGTGTTGGATGTTGCGGTTGATATTAGAAAAAAATCTGACACCTATGGACAACATTTTGCTATTGAACTAAGTGCTGAAAATCATAAACAACTATGGATTCCTCCAGGTTTTTTACATGGTTTTTTAACTTTAGAAAACAACACCATCTTCACTTATAAAGTGACCAACTACTACGATAAAAACTCAGAAATAGGCGTAATCTATAACGATCCTAAGCTAAATATAAATTGGGACACGCAAGATGTTTTAATCTCCGACAAAGACTTAATACTTCCTTCATTTGAAGAGTTTAAAAGTCCTTTCTAAACAAAAAAAGCTCGATGAAAATCGAGCTTTTTTTTGTTTAATTTATTATCTACTTACTTTATAAGATTGTATAATTCATCTAATTTTGGAGACAATACAATTTCAATTCTTCTGTTGTGGCTACGTGCTTCTGACGTATTGGCTTTATCTAAAGGTTGATATTCTCCTTTACCTGTAGCTGTTATTCTTTCGGTTTCAATTCCTTCTGTGTCAGTTAAGTGTCTCACTACAGACGTCGCTCTCAAAACGCTTAAATCCCAGTTGTCTTTTATTTGACCTAAATTATTTACTCGCTGATTATCTGTATGTCCTTCAACCGAAATATTGATGTCTTTTTGCGTTTTTAAAACTGTAGCCAATCCATTTAATGCCTTCAAACCATTTTCATCGATGATAATACTTCCTGATGAAAATAATAATTTATCAGTTAAAGAAACATATACTTTCCCATTTCTAATATCTACAGAAAGTCCGCTTTTTTGAAAGCCTAAAAGTGCTTTTTGTAGTTTTTCTTTTAAAGCTAAAGTTGCCTCATCACGTTTACGTAAAATTTCTTCAACTTCTCTCAATCGCTCTTCTCTCTTTTTTAAGTCTTCTGACATTTTGTTTAAATTGTCTGATAACTTTTTTAAATTATCTGATAATTTATTGATTTCTGAAGAACTATTGCTTCTCAAAGCTGCATAATTTGATTCTAAAGTAGCGTATTCTCGTTGTGCTTCTCTTAATTTATCGCCCAAGTTTGTGGTATCTTTTTTTAATTTCTCTACTAAAAGTTCGCAATTTTCAAGATTAATCTGTTCTTTATTCCATCCCGTGTTTAACGAATCTTGCTTGGCAAGCAATGCCTTATATTTTTTTGGAGATAAAACCACACAAGAACTAAAAGCACCTACTAATAAAAATAATGCTAGTGCATAAATAATGTTTTTCATATATTAAATTTTAAATAAATGCTATTGTATAGCGTTTCGCAAAAATACAACAAAAGGATAAACAATCGCAATAGATTTTCTAAGATGTTCAACGATACCCGAACTTAAAAAGCTTTCATCATCAATCATTTCTACAGCTTCAAAACTTTTTAATTTCAGATATTCAATATTTGGATTATCAACTTCATAGCCTTTAGGTGCTTTTTTTAGCTTTTCTCCATGACCAAATCTAAATCTATTGGCAAAATCTTTTCCCAATACAATTTGAGAAAAATCTTCTCCATTGTAATCAATTTCTTGTCGAATAGATTTAAGATGTTGAGCATCTGGCATCCAATAGCCACCTGCAAAAAAGCAATTTCCTGGCTCAATATGCAAATAATATCCAGGACTTATTACGCCTTTTACGGTAGATGTAGGAAACCAAATTCCAAAATTAAGTTTATACGGGTCTTTGTTTTTACTAAAACGAACATCTCGATAAATACGCATCAAGCATTTTTTGGGTTCAAGCTCTTTATCAATCGTGGTGTCTTGCTGAGACAACTCAGGTATAAAATCGGCTATAAATTGTAATACATCTAATTTAGCCAACTCATATTCTGATTTGTGCGCATTAAACCACTCACGGTTGTTGTTTTTCGATAAGTTTTTTAAAAATAGAAAGGTTTTGCTATTCAACATTTAGATTTATTATAGAATTTGATTCTTAACCGTTGTTTTTTTTCTATAATTTTTATACCATATAAAACCCACACCTGTTATTAAAACATAAGGAATTGCCAACAGATATAAAACTCCATTATTTAAACCTTTACCTTGCGTGTTGCCATTTTTAACGCTGTTTTCTGCATTTATGGTACACATAGAACATTGAGCAGAAGCGGTATCTGTTTTTGATATCACTAGAATAAAAAAAGCTAAGCCTAATAAATATTTACCCATGTTCGTTATATTATTTTCTATCTCCGAAAATACGTAACAGGTATAAAAAGATATTAACAAAGTCTAAATAAAGAGATAAGGCAGCCATAATTGCTAGTTTTTTACTATCCGTATCGCCCATTTGAGCTCCATTTTCTTCTAAACCTAAGCCAATACGTTTAATTTTTTGTACATCGTAAGCAGTCAGTGCTGTGAAAACCGCAATCCCAATAAATGCCATCATCAAGCTAAATTGTTCGCTTTGAATAAACATATTGATAATTCCTGCAATAAATAAACCAGCTACACCTACTAATAAAATAGGTCCAAATTTACTTAAATCAACTTCTGTGGTGTAGCCTAAGAATGCCATAATTCCAAATATACCTGCTGCCGCTGCAAAACAAGTAACCACAGAACTACTTGTATATGAAAGTAATATAAAGCTTAAGCTAATCCCTAAAAGCAATGAAAACAAAACAAACACGATTAATAAAGCGCTGTAAGATAATCGTTGAAAACCTGCACCCATAATTAATACCAAAGCTAATGGAGAAAACATAGCGATGTAACCAAAAATAGACATCCCCGCTTTGCCTGTTGATGGATTAATAGAAATTAAATAACCCATTAAACTTTCGTTAGCGCCAAAACTATAGGCCGCAAATGTGGAGATTGATAAAGCGATAAACATCCATAAAAAAACATTCGCAAAAAACTTTTTTGCGACCACTCCTTCTTCTTGGATAAATACATTATTGTCTTGATAATTAAAGTTTTGTTGTTCCATTTTATTTTTTTTTAATATGAATAGCTAAAGTTATTAATTTAATTCAACCTTTTTGTCAAAATTTCTTCAACTTTTTTAAACAATTGCAATGGCTTCAAGGTTCTCCAAGGCAGTGCATCTAGCTCACCGCCAAAATTCAAATAATAATCAATATTGTTGATTTTAAATTCATCAATTACATGCTCATTAAAGTTTATTGCCGTTATCCATCCGTTTTCAACATCTTGAAACCATTCTTCATAATAACTATCATCAGAGGTATGGAAATTCAGAACATTTTCTCCTATTAGAATAAATTTATCAATACCCTCATCCATCATCAATTCAATTATTTCTCTTTTAAAAAACATGATGTCGTTGTTTATCGCATCGTTCCATTCTCCTATCATCTCAATAATGGCGTATGAACGGTCATAATCAACAAATAAAACCTTAATATATAAAGTATTAGAGCCAAAAGCATCCCATTGAGGATGAATTAAATAGTTGTATAATTGTTTGTCAAAATAAAACTCTGAATATTCGGTGTTGTAAAATGGAGAACGTTCGTCTTCTGCTGAAATGTAATCATCTCTCCAAAGGTAAAAAGGTTCTATTTGGTGCATTGCTGATAAGCTTGAACGGCATTTCTGACGCTGCCATGTTTGGTTAACAATTCAGAGGCTATGGTGTAATCTACATTCAATTCTGTCATGACCATTTTCACGCCCCTATCCACCAATTTTATATTTGACAATTGCATATCCACCATTCTGTTCCCTTTTACATGTCCCAATTTTATCATAATCGAGGTACTAATCATGTTTAGCGCTAATTTTTGTGCTGTTCCAGATTTCATTCGGGTAGAACCCGTTAAAAATTCCGGGCCTACAACCAATTCAACTGGAAAATCTGATGCCTCAACAATACTACCGCCTCGATTGCACACAATACAAGCGGTTACAATACCCATTTTTTTAGCTTCCAACAAACCACCCAAAACATACGGAGTTGAACCTGAGGCAGCTAAACCTATAACCGAATCGTTAGTGTTGATTTGAAAACTTTTTAAATCTATCCAAGCTTGATTCTCGTCATCCTCAGCAAATTCTACGGCTTTTCGAATAGCCACATCGCCACCTGCAATAATTCCTACCACTTTATCAAAAGCAACTCCAAAAGTTGGCGGACATTCAGAGGCATCAACCACACCTAATCTTCCGCTTGTGCCTGCGCCAATATAAAATAATCGACCGCCTGCCAACATTCGTGGGAAAATAGCATTTACAGCCTTTTCAATTTGAGGAATTGATTGCTGTACCGTCATCGCAACGGTTTGATCTTCCTTGTTTATATTGTTCAAGATTTCTAAAACCGACATTTTATCGATGTCTTTATATTTTGAATCTTGCTCTGTAACACGCATCATAAATGAAAAAATTATATTGATTTAGCTCATATTAAGACAATTTTAAAGAGAAGTTTAGCTAAAACCAAATATTTAACCCAAAAAAGAATTTTAAATGTAAAGTAAAAGGATTAATTAATTTATTTAAACCCTATTTTTAATACATTTGCACAATATTTTTTGATGAAAAAGAACGTTCGCATTAATTTATTTATAGGTCTATTAATTTGCATAGTAAGCTTATTACTATCTCTATATTTTGCGCCTAAAAATAATGCTTATTTCAAGAAA
This sequence comes from Sphingobacteriaceae bacterium, assembly GCA_019751895.1. Lineage (GTDB taxonomy): Bacteria > Bacteroidota > Bacteroidia > Sphingobacteriales > Sphingobacteriaceae > Pedobacter. The sequence continues at coordinate 9,667 of JAIEMU010000139.1, forward strand.
ATTGAATCTTCTAAAAATTCTTCCGAAATCATCGAATTAATTAAAAATAAATATGTTGACGAAGTAAATATAGATAGTTTATCGAACTTGCCAATTGACAGCCTTTTAAACCACCTCGACCCGCACAGCAATTATTTAAGCACATCTAAAAACTTTCAATTTACCGAGAATTTAGACGGAGATTTTGAAGGTGTTGGCATTCAATATTACATTTTAAACGACACTTTAGTAGTTACAAATGTAATGAATGAAAGTCCTGCAAGCAATGCAGGAATAAAAATTGGTGATAAAATTTTAAAAATTGACAGCCTTTTTGTAAGTGGAAAATCATTAAACAAAGATCAAGTGGTAGGGAAAATGAAAGGGAAATCTGGAACGGAAATTGAAATTACTATTTTACAAAAAAATCAAGAAAAGTCAAAATCTATGACTTTAAAAAGAAGTCGAATCGAGATAAGTAGCATTGATGCGGCGTATATGATTGATGACAACACTGCCTACATTAGAATCAGTAAATTTGGTGCAAACACAGAAATAGACTTTGTAAACGCATTTAAAACACTAAAAAAGAATGGGGCGAAAAAATTAATTTTGGATTTAAGAGATAATGCTGGTGGCTATCTCAATGCGGCAATAGGTTTAGCAAATCAACTGTTTGAAGAGGGTAAATTAATTACTTATACCAAAGGAAAGCACGAGCCTAGAACCGATTACTATACAACTGGCGGTGGTGTGTTTGAGTATGGTGAGCTTACGGTTTTAACAAACGAATATACCGCTTCGGCGAGTGAAATTTTAGTCGGGGCTATTCAAGATTTGAACAGAGGAAAAATTATTGGAAGAAGAACTTTTGGGAAAGGTTTGGTACAAGAGCAATTTCAATTTAATGATGGTTCTGCGCTAAATTTAACTGTAGCTAAATATTTCACTCCTTCTGGAAGAAGTATTCAAAAGCCGTATAAAATGAGTAAAAAAGCTTATCAAAACGACATAGCTGAACGCTTAGAAAGTGGCGAACTGACCGACGACAGTGTTTTTAGCGCCCTTAAAAATCAAAATACAAAAAAATCGTTATTGTCAAAAGGTGGTATAATTCCTGATATCTACATCAAATTGGATACAGCAGGAACAAATATTTTTTATGCTGAGTTATTAAGTAAAAAAATATTATTTAATTACGTTTTAGAAAATCTTTCAGAAAAATATACCGCAAATTATTTGGAGCAAAACTTAGCCACATTTGAAGTAAGCGAAGTAGATTATCAAAATTTTATAAATTACACGAAAAACAAAAAGTTAAATGTGAATCAAAATTTTCTTCTTTCAAATAAAAAATTAATTCTAACTGACTTAAAACTTCTTTTATATAAGTATAATTTAGGAAACCAGGGGTATTACAAAGCTCAAAACCTAAATGATAGCATGATAAAAGAAGCTATTAATTCAATGCAATAGATTTATTTTTGTCTGAAATAAATTTGAATTGGAACACCATTAAAATCAAAATGTTCTCTTAACTTGTTTTCTATAAATCGTTTATAAGGCTCTTTGATGTACTGAGGCAGATTACAAAAGAATGCAAACATTGGTGAAGTTGCATTAATTTGCGTAATGTATTTCACCTTTATGTATTTACCTTTTAAAGCTGGAGGTGGATAATTTTCAATAATTGGCAACATCACATCATTAAGTTTAGAAGTAGGTATTTTTTTACTTCTATTTTTATGAACTTCTAAGGCAACTTCAATCGCTTTAAAAATACGTTGTTTATTTAATACGGATATAAAAAGAATCGGCACATCGGTAAAAGGTTGTAGTTTAGTGCGTATTTGATCTTCAAATCCTTTCATGGTCTTGTTGTCTTTTTCAACTAAATCCCATTTATTCACCAAAATCACTACTCCTTTTTTATTTTTTTCAGCCAGATGGAATATATTCACATCTTGTGCTTCTAAACCCTCCATGGCATCAATCATCAAAATCACTACATCTGCTTCTTCTAAGGCCTTGATGGTTCGCATTACCGAGTAAAACTCAATATTCTCCTTTACTTTTGTTTTTTTACGTAATCCTGCGGTATCGATAAACATAAATTCATGTCCAAATTGATTGTAATGAATATGAATACTATCTCTTGTGGTACCTGCAATTGGGGTTACTATGTTTCTTTCTTTGCCAATTAAGGCATTAATAAGACTACTTTTTCCTACGTTTGGTCTTCCTACAATGGTAAGCTTTGGTAGTAAATTTTCATCCTCATCCTCAATTTCAAAGTGTTTGATAACCTCATCTAACAAATCTCCTGTTCCTGAACCTGTCATCGATGAAATAGAATAGATTTCACCTAAACCAAAACTATAAAAAACAGCGGCTTCATTTTCTAAAGCTGTATTGTCAACTTTATTTACGACAACAAAAACTGGTTTTTTGCTTCTTCTCAACAATTGTGCAATTTCATCATCCAAATCCGTAATTCCGGTAGTTACATCCACCATAAATAACAAAACGGATGCTTCTTCAATAGCAATAATTACTTGCTCACGGATAGCTGTTTCAAAAACATCTTCGCTATTTGCTACATATCCTCCTGTATCAATAACCGTAAAATTTTTATCCGTCCATTCGGCCGAACCATAATGACGATCTCTAGTTACGCCACTAAAATCATCCACAATAGCTTTTCTACTTTCAGTCAAACGATTAAATAGTGTGGATTTACCAACATTTGGTCTTCCTACGATTGCGATTATATTGCTCATATGGGTTGTGATTATAGCGCTATGAATGAAAATTCAAAGATTGCGGTATTAAAAAAAATAATTTGCACAAAAATACGCTTTATTATTGTAAAAAAATAAAGCATTGTTCACCAATTTCAATTTCTATATAAAAATATCAATTTTTATACTTCTCGAATAAGCCTAGCAAAACCGATTCTGTAAACTCGTGATTCTGCAAACCTGGGAAACCCTCCCAGCGAATAATGCCTTTTGGATCTATCAAAATTAAATGAGGAATACCTTTAACACCTAAAAAAGATTTTAAAATTGCGCTCCTGTCTATGGCTTCATAATAATTGATTTTAGGATTTGAAAAACCTTTTACCTTCTCAATCGATTCATCGGATAAACCAATTACCACCAATTTATCTTTATATTTTTCACTAAAATGGTTTAATGTTGGGATGTAAGCTCTACATGGGCCACACCAAGTAGCCCAAAAATCAATCAAAACAAATTTATTTTTTGTATCCGGCGCTTCCGAAATCCATTGCTCAACCAATAAACTTGGTGCTTTTTGATTTAAAAACGAATTTGCCCAAAGTTGTTTTCCATTATTTGATTCTTGCGCACTTGCGTGAGTAAACAAAATTGTGAATACACAGACAAATAAAAAATATTTTCTTTTTATGTTAATTATCATAGCCAAAACTTTTTAAGTAGTTTTTCTTTGTTCTCCAATCAGGGATTACTTTCACAAAAGTTTCTAGAAAAACTTTTGTGTCCAAAAATTTCTCAATATCTTTTCTTGCCTCTGTACCTACTTTTTTAAGCATTGCGCCTCCTGTACCTATCAAAATATTTTTCTGAGAATCTCTTTCAACGATAATTTCAACACTAATTCGAGTTATTTTTGCTTCTTCAATAAACGACTTCACAATAACTTCGGTGCTATAAGGAATTTCTTTTTGATAATTATTGAAAACTTTTTCTCTTACGATTTCCGAAACAAAAAAACGCTGACTACGATCTGTAAGATCTTCTTTGTCATAATATGGTGGATGAACCGGTAAAAAACCAAGAATAACATCCATTAGTCCGTCAATGTTGTACTTATGCAAAGCAGAAATTGCATAAATATTTTTTGGATTGAGTTTTTCTTGCCAATACGCCGATTTTTCTTCCACCTGCTCTTGTGTTGCATTGTCAATTTTATTTAACAAAACAATGATAGGTATTTCTGTGTTTTCAATTTTCTCCAACACATCACTTTCATCATGTTTTTCGTTAATATCGGTCACAAACAAGATTAAATCCGCGTCCGTTAAAGAACTATTTACAAAATTCATCATCGAATCTTGCAAACTATACTTAGGTTTTATGATTCCTGGGGTATCAGAAAATACAATCTGATAGTTTTCTTCATTCACCATACCAAGAATACGATGACGAGTTGTTTGTGCCTTTGGCGTGATAATAGATAGTTTTTCGCCTATTAGAGCGTTCATTAGCGTAGATTTTCCTACGTTTGGTTTACCTATAATGCTTACAAAACCGGATTTATGCGACATATTGAAAAATATTTTAAAAAAAATTTGCACAACAAAGAAACGAATTATATCTTTGCAGTCCAATACAAATGATAAATACTTGTTCATTTCTATTGTAAGTAGTGCGGGGTGGAGCAGTTGGTAGCTCGTCGGGCTCATAACCCGAAGGTCATCAGTTCGAGTCTGGTCCCCGCTACCAATTAGAAGTTGAAAGACACTTCTGAATTTTTGGCCCGTTCGTCTAGGGGTGAGGACACCAGATTTTCATTCTGGTAACAGGGGTTCGATTCCCCTACGGGCTACAAAACTAACCGCAACATTTATCATAAATGTTGCGGTTTTTTTTTGTTAAGTATTTTTTTAAAGAACTGAATATTAATTACTTATAGTTATGTCTAGAATTGTAGCTTTCGATTATGGAACCAAACGCATAGGAATTGCTGTAACTGATCCGCTACAAATTATAGCAACAGGGTTGACTACCATACATCCAAAAGACATCGTTGAATACCTTAAAAAATACGTGAATACTGAATCGGTAAGCACTTTCGTAATTGGCTATCCAACGCAAATGGATGGTACTCCATCGGATACCGCTCAGCATGTAAAGGGATTTGCAAAAACGCTAAAAAAGAATTTTCCAGATATTCCTCAATTTTGGGTTGATGAACGCTTCACCTCGAAAATTGCCTTACAAGCGGTTATGCAAAGTGGATTAAAGAAAACAGATAGACAAAACAAAGAAAGAGTAGATGCTATTGCTGCAACAATCATTCTACAGCACTACATGGAACAAAAAATATAAAGAATGATTAATAAAGAATTACAAGAACTTTTGCTGCAATACTGCGAACCAGAAAGCGAACTTCTTAAACACATCGATAGAGAAACGAATTTGAAAGTAATAATGCCAAGGATGATTTCTGGTCATTATCAAGGAAGATTTTTGAGTATGCTAAGTAAAATGATTTCTCCAAGCAGAATACTTGAAATTGGAACTTTTACAGGCTACGCTACGCTTTGTTTAGCCGAAGGTTTGGTTTCAAATGGAATCATCTACACCCTTGATGTAAATAAGGAGCTAGAGCGCATGGTTAGAGTTAATTTTGAAAAGTCAGATTTAAATCAAAAAATAAAGTACATTTTAGGTGACGCAACAAAAACACTCAGTGAAATAGAAGAAACTTTTGATTTGGTATTCATTGATGCAGACAAAAAAAATAACGGCACTTATTACGATATGATATTTGACCGCGTAAGATCTGGAGGTGTAATCATTGTTGACAATGTATTATGGAGTGGGAAAATACTGCAAAATAGCCCCGATAAAAATACGCAAAGCATAATTTCGTTTAACGAAAAAATTACCAACGACAAGCGTGTAGAAAAGATTATTCTTCCAATACGTGATGGAATGCTTGTGATTCGGAAAAAATAAAATAAAGAGACTGCCCTTTTTGGACAGTCTCTTTATCTATTCAATAAAATATTTCTCAAAATAGACTGACTATCAATACTACTAATGACTCGATTGAAAGCCATTCTCTTTTGAAAGACAATGTTCTTCAATGTCATTCCGCGAATCTACCCCACAAATGATCGCAATAATTGACGTACCAAGGATGTCAATTAAATTATGAAACTTGATTAAAATGAGCCGATTGCATTCTAATTTTTAGATGTAAAACAAACGTGGAATCATTGTATAATTCAGCTAATTCTGTGGTTTTTTAAAAAAATACTACGTTTGCCTAGAACCTGATACAATACCTAGCTCATTATTACTATCAAAATTAATTATAAATTTGTCCTAAATTTTTGGGACAGTCTAAAATTCAATTGATCTTTTTTGTATTATTTTAAGGTTATTTTACCTTTTCCTAAAGTTGTACCATCAGAGAATAAAACAACAGTGTAGGTTCCCTTCTCAAAGGGGAAGTTATTCCATTCAATTTTATAGCTTACTACATCTCTATTATATTCAATTGATGAAACATACGTGGCTGTCATTTCCTCTCCATCGGCTTCAAATTTATTGTTTTCAGGTGCAATTAGTTTTCCTGAAGGGTCGAAAACCTGCATGTAAACTGTGTGTATGCCCTCTTCTGCTAATAAGTTAGGAGTAATGTTGTAATTGATGTCTAATTTATTTGCTTGTTTTGCTTTTTCAACAATAGTCGGCCTGCTGTTTGGTTTGCTTTTTTTTGCAATAATTTCAACATATTCGGCTTTTAATGCCGCAGTTGATTTTATCTTCTTTTCAAGAATAACGTTTTGCTCTGATAAGCTATTTAATTTTGAATTTAAACCGCCAATACTATTGTTGAAACTATCGGTTTTTTTCTTTAAATGATTATTTTGTATTTTTAAATCTACATTTTCTAAGTTCAGTTCTTCTAATCTTGTTTTGTAGGCAACAATATATTTTTTTAATTCAGTAATTTCTTTCTTTGCTTTTTCTAATTCTGATTTACTAAATCTCCCTGTTAAATAAGTTAATTTTAGCTCGTTTAATTTACGCTTAATAGATTCATTTTCGATTTGCAGGTTGGTGTTTAGAGTTGTGTTTTCTGCATTAATTTTGATTAATTCAGCTTCAAGAGTATCTATTTCACGTTTTAAAGTAACTTTATCGGCTTCAAGCACTGCTATTTGTTGATTCTGCTTTTGGGTTTTATATAATAAGAAGAAATTAATTCCTAAGAAACTAATAATAATAATGATTAGTAAATAAATTTTACTTCGAATACTTCTTTTTTGGGGTATTTCCATTTTTATTTCAAATGTAATTTAAGAACGGTTTACTAATTTTTTTGTATGGGATAAAGTTGTAAAAATTATTTTCGTATTCTTACAAAAATCAATAAAATATTTATTAAAAAAAATTTTATTACAAATTATTTGTTTTTAAGCATATTATATGATTGAAAAAACCTTATTTTGTATTTAAAAGTAACGTGAAAAACATTTCCGTGTTGAATGCTTTTCACACTTCACTCATTGTAATTTATCAAAAATGTTAAAAAGTATTATTTCTGCGGTTTTTTGTTTCAGTTTTATTTTTTGTTTGGCACAAAATGATCCTAAACGTGAGTTTAGAGGAGTGTGGGTGGCTACGGTGAGTAACATCGATTGGCCATCTAAACAGGGTTTGAGCACTGAAGAACAAAAAAAGGAGTTAATTGATATTTTAAACCTACACAAAAAGAATGGTTTTAATGCTATTTTTTTACAAATTAGACCTACGGCAGATGCTTTTTATACGTCGTCTTCAGAGCCTTGGAGTAAATATTTGATGGGGCAACAAGGAGTTTCACCAATGCCATTGTATGATCCTTTGGCTTTTGCCATCGCCGAAGCGCACAAAAGAGGGATGGAATTGCATGCTTGGTTTAATCCTTACCGAGCTACAATGAATGCTGAAAGTGGATCGAAAGTAGCTGAAAATCATATTACCAAAACCAATCCTGAATTATTTTATGCTTATGGAGGGCAACTTTTGTTTAACCCTGGTTTGCCAGAGGTGCAAGACTACATCATTAAAATTGTATTAGACGTAGTAAATAGATATGATATAGATGGCGTTCATTTTGACGATTATTTTTATCCGTATCCTATTAAAGGTCAGAATATAAATGATAAAGAAACGTTTGAAAAGTACAACAATGGCTTTACTTCTATTGGCGATTGGCGAAGAGATAATGTAGATAGATTGATTAAATCGGTAAATGATAGTGTACATTTTCATAAGAAACATGTCAAATTTGGGGTGAGTCCGTTTGGGATTTGGCGAAATAAAAAAGAAGACTTTTTGGGTTCCAAAACAGATGGATTGTCAAATTATGAAGCTTTGTTTGCCGACTCTCGTAAATGGATAAAAGAGGGATGGGTGGATTACATCAATCCACAAATTTATTTTACTTTTAGTAGAGTGGCTGCACCATTTGGGGTTTTGGTTGATTGGTGGGCTGAAAATAGTTTCGACAGGCATTTATACATTGGTCAAGCGGCTTATTTGGTCAATGAATCAAAAAGTGCGAATGCTAAAGCTTGGCAATTGCCGAATCAAATTCCTGATCAAATTAAATACATTAGAAATAAACCACAAGCACAAGGAAGTGTGTTTTTTAGCTCTAAATCTTTTAGCACCGTAGCAAAAGGATTGGGTGATTCTTTGCGAAAAAATCACTATAAACATCCAGCTTTACCCCCTCAAATGCCTTGGCTGGATAGTGTTTATCCAAACAAAGTAAGAAATTTGATGGCGGAATCGTTGAAAGGGAATATCAAATTGACTTGGAAAGAGCCTTTTATTGCTGAAGACGGCGAAACGGCATCGGGTTATGTGATCTATCGTTTCAACTCGGGAGAGCCTGTGGATATTACAAGTTCTAAAAATATTTTAAGCGTGAAATACAATAACGAACCTGTTTTTATAGATGAAACTACTCAAAAAGGCCAGTTGTATGTTTACATGGTTACGGCTTTAGATAGGCTAAAAAATGAAAGCGAAGCTAGCGACGCTTTAAGTGCTATGGTAGATTAAAACATAAAAATCCCCATTTTGACATTCAAAATGGGGATTTTATTCTTATTGTGTTTACAAAGCTTTTTTGTACAATTCAGCTACTGCATCCCAATTAATTACATTCCAAATTGCAGCTAAATAATCAGGACGACGATTTTGGTAATTCAAATAATAAGCGTGTTCCCAAACATCAATTCCCAAAATAGGCGTACCTTTTACTTCTGCAACATCCATTAAAGGATTGTCTTGATTTGGCGTAGAAGAAACCACTAATTTTTTGTTTGCATCAACAGATAGCCAAGCCCATCCAGAACCAAATCTAGTAGCGCCTGCTTCTTGTAGTTTTGTTTTTAATTCAGCGAATGAACCAAAAGTAGCGTTAATAGCTGCCGCTAATTCGCCCGTTGGCTCACCTCCTTTGTTTGGAGCCAAGATAGACCAAAATAACGAGTGATTGTAGTGCCCACCTCCATTGTTGCGCACTGCAGCAGGGTATTTAGAGATGTTTTTGTTGATTTCAACAATGTTTAAATTAGCTTCCGCTTTACCTTCTAACGCTTTGTTTAAGTTGGTTACATAGGCTTGGTGGTGCTTTCCATGGTGTATTTCCATGGTTAATTTGTCAATATGCGGTACTAACGCATCGGTTGCGTATGCTAACGCAGGAAGTTCGAATGCCATTTTATTTATTTTTTTTAATGAATTTAATGTCACAAATATAGTATTCAGAAATTAAATTTTAATGTCAATTTTCAATTCTTTTCTTGGCGAAGAATGTCTTCATTAACGCAGCACATTGATTCTCCAAAACACCACTTTGTAGAATGGTTTTTGGATGTAGTATATTTTTTTTAAACCTCGTAAATCCTCTTTTGGGCTCGTGTGCACCAAAAACAATGCGGTCTATTTGTGTCCAATAACTTGCGCCTGCACACATTACACAGGGTTCGATGGTTACATATAAAGTGCATTCGCTCAGGTATTTGCCTCCAATAGTTTGCGCAGCGGCAGTAAAAGCTTGCATTTCGGCATGTGCGGTTACATCATTTAGTTGTTGGGTAAGATTATAACCTCGGCCAATTATTCTGCCTTTGCAAACAACAACAGCGCCAATTGGCACTTCATTCGCCTCAAAAGCTTTTTTTGCTTCGGCTAATGCCAAATTCATAAAGTATTCGTCGGCTTTGTTTGGGTCTTCGTTTTCGTCAAAATTGAAGTAGCTCATTTTGATATTTTTTTAAACAATACGTAACAATAGACCTTTTAAATATTCTCCCTCTGGAAACGAAAGACGAATAGGATGGTCTTCGGGTTGTGAAAATTGGCGGATAATTTGTATTTCTTTCCCTGCGTCTAAAGCAGCCCAAGCCAATATTTGTTTAAAGGTGTCAATATCCACAGCGCCAGAACATGAAAAAGTAGCCAACAAACCGCCACTTTCTAACAACAATATGGCCAGTCGATTGAGGTCTTTGTAGGCTCTAGCCGCTCTGTCAACCGATGAACGGGTTGGGGCATATTTTGGAGGGTCTAAAACGATGAGGTCGAATTTTTTGTTTTCTTCTTTGAAAATTCTCAATTGTTTATTTACATCCGATTGAATAGCTGTGTTTTTAGTGTCTTCAAAATTATTTAGTGCTATATTTTTTTTCAGCGTTTCGATGGCTAAGGCTGAACTATCTACACTAGTGACGTGTTTTGCGCCTTTTTGCAAAGCATTGAGTGTAAAGCCACCACTGTAACTAAAACAATCCAACATGGTTTTGTCTTTTACATAATTGGCTACAAAACTGCGGTTGTCTCTTTGGTCACAATAAAAACCTGATTTTTGACCTTCGGCGATGTTGATATTGTATTTAATTTCATTTTCTACAACGGTAATAAAGGCTTCAGGAGTTTCTCCCCAAAGCAAACCGTTTTCGGCGGTGATGCCTTCGTGGGTTCTTGCGGTTGCGTCGCTGCGGTCGAAAATCCCTTTTGGGTTTAAATTTTTACATAAAATAGCGATGATGATGTCTTTCGCTTTTTCGATGCCTGAGCTTAAAATTTGAACAGATAAAAAATCAGCATAGGCATCTACGATTAGTCCTGGCAAATAATCTGCTTCGCTAAAAATCAATCGATAGGCATTGGTTGAACTTTGGTTTAGTAAATGGGCACGGGTTTGGAGTGCGTTTTTTATTTTTTGTTCGTACCATTTTTCATCAATAATTTCCGATTCAATCCATTCAATTAAGCGAATAGCAACTCTAGATTGGTCGTTGTAAAAACCATAAGCTAAAAAATCTTTTTGAGCATTTAACACACGAACGGTATCTCCATTTTCGGGTTTGCCTATTATTTTTTCAATCGCACCTGAAAACACCCAAGGATGTTTTTGTAGTACTGCTTTGTCTTTGCCTTTTTTTAGGATTATCTCTGTCATTTCACAAAGGTAATAAAAACCAGAATAGGTTGCTTTATCTGAATAAAACGGAATTAGTTTTTAAAGTTCGGCTTTGAAAACCATTTGTGCTGGACCACATAAAAAGATGTCCGTAAATTTAGTACCATCATATTGAAAAGTCACTTTCAAATCGCCACCAAGTACTTTTATAGGTGTGTTTATTTTGCCTGTTTGTTGTCTGATTTTTGCCATTGCTAAAGCGGCAGCAGTAGCCCCGGTGCCACAAGCAAAGGTTTCGTCTTCTACACCACGTTCATAGGTGCGAACGTTCAATATTTCGTTTTCAAGCGTTATAAAATTTACATTAATGCCCTCATTTTTATAAGTCGAATTGTAGCGAATGGATTTTCCTTCTGAAAAAACATCCATCGTATTTAGGTTATCAACTTGTAAAACATAATGTGGTGAACCGGTGTTTAAAACCAAGGCATCGCCATCTTCTTCGATGGTTTCTACGGCTATCATTTTCAATTCTACCCAATTGCCATCGGCAGATATTTTGGCATAATGCGACCCATCCACCGCCAAAAAGGTAGTTTCATTTTCAATAATCCCTAAATATTTAGCAAAGGAAACGATACACCGGCCGCCATTTCCACACATGCTTCCAATGTTTCCATCGGCATTGTAGTAGTGCATCTCAAAGTCAAAACCATTTTTATTTTGCAACAACATCAATCCATCGGCGCCGATGCCGAAGCGTCTATCGCATAGTTTTTTGATGTTTTCTACACTTGTATTGCTGAAATTGTTTTCTCGGTTGTCGATTAAAATAAAGTCGTTTCCGCAGCCTTGATATTTGTAAAAAATAGTATGCATATTGAGATGTATTTAGGGGCTGAAATTAGTCTTTAACATTTTTTAACATGAAAAAATAAAATTCAAGTTGTAAAAAATGTTGATTTGGTATTAAATTTGAGCAAACAAAAATAACAAAATAAATATAAACATAGAATCGAATGAAAAAAGTAGGATTTTTGGTGTTGGCTGCCTTTGTAGGTGGCGCATCGGCGATTGGCGCCTATCAATTATTAGAGACTAAAACGGATGGTTTTTCGTTGGCAGAGAAACAAAATATTTTTTTTGCAAATCAGCCAAAGATTAGCTCGGCAGGTTCGGTTGATTTTGTTGAAGCTGCGGCACAAGTTTCCCCTGCGGTGGTGCATATCAAAACTACTTATGGCGGAAAATCGAACGATAATTATAGCGATAGTGGCAGTATGCAAGATTTGATGGAAGAGTTTTTTGGTCGAGGCGGTTTTAGAGGTCGAGGCAGGCGAATGCCTTCTATGGCATCTGGTTCGGGGGTTATTTTGACCGATGATGGTTACATTGTGACCAATAATCACGTGGTAGAAAACGCAGATAAAATTGAGGTGATTTTATCTAATAAGCGCAAAGTAGAAGCTACGGTAGTGGGTACTGACCCTAATACCGATTTAGCTCTGATAAAAGTAGATGAAAAAGGCTTGCCATTTGTGAAAATGGGAAATTCTGACAATGTACAAGTAGGCGAATGGGTATTAGCGGTAGGTTTTCCTTTGGATTTGAATACCACCGTAACTGCGGGAATTGTAAGTGCAAAAGCTCGAAGCATTGGGATTATCAATAGAGAAAGAGGTGGAGTAGAGCTGTTTGGAAACCAAAACGAAGAGAAAAAAGTACAGGCAAATAGCAGTATTGAATCGTTTATACAAACCGATGCGGCCATAAATCCTGGAAATAGTGGAGGCGCTTTGGTAAATACAAATGGGGAATTAATTGGAATTAATTCGGCAATAGCTTCGCAATCGGGAAGGAATGAGGGGTATGGATTTGCGATTCCGATTAATTTGGCTAAAAAAATATTAGAAGATTTTAAGGCTTTTGGTAAGGTAAAACGAGGATTTATTGGCGTTACGTTTGTGGCTTTAAATTCGGATGCAGCTGAAAATTTAAAAATAAAAGATATCAATGGTTTGTACGTGAGTACTGTAGTAGCAGGTGGAGGTGCTGAAAGCGCAGGTGTGAAAGAAGGCGACATTATTAAAAAAGTAGATGGTAAAGAGGTATTTGATGGACCAGATTTGCAAGAAAAAATTGGTAGAATGAGTCCTGGTGATAAAGTAGTTTTAGAAGTTTTAAGAAACGGAGAGACTAAAAAGTTTACGGTAACTTTGAAAGGTGAATCGGAAAATGAAAACACGAACATTGCTAGTGGACGTGCCAAAAGTGCAGGGGCAACTTTGAGTAAGTTGGGGGCTACTTTTGAACCAGCAACTTCCGCTCAAAAAGCAAAATATGGAGCCAAAAATGGTGTGATCGTAAAAGAAATAACACCTGGAAAATTGTTTGATAATTGGGATATCCCGAAAGGTTTATTGGTGACAACTGTAAACGGAAAACCTGTAAATAGCCAAAAAGATGTTGAAAATGCTTTGAAAACCTCAAAAAATGGACAGCTATCTATTGCTGCGGTTGGCGCAAATGGATATTATAATTATTCGTTTGGGGTAGATTAATCAAAATTTTGATTTTGAAGGAAAAGGAAGTAGCTTGAAAAGGTTACTTCCTTTTTTTGTTATATATTTGTGCGCCTTGTGCATTTTAGTAATATAAATTTGGTAAATAATTAATGGCTATTCCAAAAATAATACATCAGACATTTAAAACAGATAAACTTCCTTTAATCACTAGATGGTATATTTCTAATTTTAGAAAAAGAAATCCTGATTATCAATATGAATTTTATGATGATGAAAGAATTGAATCTTTCTTGTTAAAAGAGTATGATACTGAAGTTTTGGATCTATACAAAAGAATAAATATTGGTGCAGCAAAGGCTGATTTTTTTAGATACGCAGTATTGTATAAAAAAGGAGGCGTTTATTTAGATATTGATAGTGATATAAAAGGTTCTTTAGATGATTTTATTCAAGCAGATGATGTTGCAATTATTTCGAAAGAAAGAAATCCTGATTTTTTTGTTCAATGGGCATTAGTTTTTGAGGCTAATCATCCATTTTTAAAACAAACATTAACGTTGATGTTTGACAATATCCGTCAAAACAAATACCCGAATGATGTGCATCAAATGACAGGTCCTTCTGTTTACTCAAAGGCTATAAAACAATGTCTAGAGGATAAAGTGGATATAACTTATAGGATTCTTGGTGTGGATTATGATGGACATTTTAAGTTTAAATACCCATTAAGTAAAATAAATTTATACAAAAAAGGTGAACATTGGAAAAAAGCTCAATTAACTAAAACAGTACTTAAATAATTAATTTATATGGAGTTGATGAATTTTAAAAACATAAATAAGTTGTTTAATAATCGAATATTTATTTGTGCAGTTTGGGTAATTTTTGCGGTGTTTACTACCTTTAAACAATATCATTATGGGTCGGAACATAATAACTTCCGAATTTTTATTTATACATTTTTTCATGCACAGGATCACTTAAATTTATACCTCCGTTATCCTGCTGAGTATGGAGATATGAATCACTATGGGCCATTTTTTTCATTAATTATAGCACCATTTGCTTTATTGCCTCAATATGTAGGTATGTTTTTTTGGCAATTGGCAAATACTTTGTTTTTGTATTATGCGCTGTCAACTTTACCAATTAAAAATGTGAAAGTAAATGCAGTTTATTGGATTTCTGCTAACGAATTGATGAGTTCATTATTCTGTTTTCAAATTAACCCTGCAATTGCAGCCATTATTATATTGAGTTATACAATGATTAATAAGGGTAATAATTTTGTAGCCACGTGTTTAATTTTGATTGGAACATTTATAAAACTGTATGGAATTGTGGGGTTGGCATTTTTTTTCTTTGCGAAAGAAAAACAAAAATTTGTATTGTATTTTTTCTTTTGGGCGGTACTATTCTTTCTTTTACCAATGTTGTTTTTTACTCCGGACTATATTTTGCAATGTTATGTGGATTGGTATTATTCTCTTTCAGCTAAACAAGTAGAAAATGCTACCTTAGTTTCTTGGCAAGATATTTCCATCATGGGGGTTTTTAGGAGGTTTTTTCAAAATTCAGCTATTCCAAATTGGCCATTTTTATTAATAGGCATTGTTTTGTTTTGCCTTCCTTATTTAAGATTAAAACAATACAAATCAGAATCGTTTAGATTGATGTATTTAGCATCAACATTAATTTTTACGGTAATTTTTAGTAATTCTTCAGAATCTCCCACTTATATTATCGCTTTTGTTGGCGTTGCTATTTGGTTTGTGATACAGCCGAGACCATTAAGTTTAACGGTGATAGGTTTGTTTATTTTTGCAATTTTATTAACAACTTTAGCTCCAACAGACATTTATCCTCAATATATTCGAACGAATTATATTTTAAAATATTCTTTAAAGGCGATTCCTTGTGTGATACTTTGGTTTTATTTATGTTATCAAATGATTAGTCAAGATTTTACAAAGCAAGAATGGAAGACAGAATAACTTTTTAAAAAAGGGAATAGCCAATACATAATAATGACTTATTGTAGAGGTGTTATTCCATTTAATTCGTTTTATTTTTAGAAATTTTTTTAGTATTTATGAAAAAAAAATATGCAATACTTTTTATTCTGTTTTTAAGTGTTAAAACCTTTGCTCAAAACATTCAAGTAGGAGCAGCCAATTTTGAAGAAGAAAGATTGAGAAACGAGCAGTTGATGGGGCTTGTAAACCAAAAAACATCTTTTATGATTAGGCCATTGTCTAATTATTTGGTGGATAGTGTAGAAACAAAAATGGTATTTAAGATTCTTCCATTTTTATCTGTGCAACAATTTAATTTGAAATCGCCTGTGGGCTGGAACGATGGCGCTATGATACCTGCCAAGGGTTATCAAACTTTGTTGAGTGGAGGCGTTTATTTTAAGTATGGACCTTTGTCGGTGCAATTGAAACCTGAATACGTTTATGCCGCCAATCCTTATTTTGAAAGTGAAACAGAAAACACCACAGATGTAATAAAACTTCATCAAATACAGATGCTAAATCATGCTCAAATTATTGAACGTTTTGGGGATAAAAGCTATTCGAAATTGGGTTGGGGACAAAGCAGTGTTCGTTTGAATTATCGCAAATTATCTTTTGGTTTATCTACCGAAAATCTTTGGTGGGGGCCGGGGAAAAGAAATTCTTTGGTTATGAGTAATAATGCACCAGGATTTTTGCATTTTACTTTAAATACCATTAAGCCTATTGAGTCTTTTATAGGAAGTTTTGAAGCTCAAATTATTGCAGGAAAGTTGGAAAATTCAAACGTCGTTCCTCCAATGGAAAATTTCACCATAGGCAGCACGAATTATTACATGAAAAAACAAAACGATTGGCGCTATGTTACAGGTTTTTCAGCCACCTATCAGCCTAAATGGGTACCAGGTTTGTTTTTTGGGGTGAATCGTATTTTTCAAATTTACAACAACGAATTAGGAAATGGTTTTTCAGATTATTTCCCATGGGTTACCTCGATTAAGAAAAATAACCTGCCAAATGAAGATGAAATTCCTAGAGATCAATTGGCTTCATTTTCGGTCAGATATGTGTTGAAAGAAGCAAAGGCAGAAATTTATATGGAGCAGGGATGGAATGACGCAAAAGCAAATTTTCAAGATTTTTTTGAATCTCCCGAACATTCTAAAGCTTATACGATTGGATTTTCAAAATTATTTTCAATAACTGGGCGTAACGAAAATTATGTAAAATTTGCTTTTGAACACACCCAATTGCAACAAAGTCAAGATATGCGTGTGCGAAATGCAGGTTCTTGGTACGAACATGGAAAGGTATTTCATGGCTATACGCACAATGGGAAGGTGCTAGGTGCGGGCATAGGACCAGGAGGTAATTCTCAAACAATAGACATTAGTATTTGGAAGAATAAAGAATGTATTGGATTGCAAGTTGAAAGATATGCACATAATATGGATATGTTTTACAATTTTAACAGTCCGCCTAATAGTTTTCCATTTCATTATACCGGCAAATGGATAGATTTGAACAGTAACCTTTATGCATATAAAGCGTATGGAAATTTAGGTATTCAAGCTATGTTGAATACCGTTTGGTCTCATAATTATCAATGGAAAAATGTTTTATATACATTTAATCCACAGTTTAAATTTAGTTTGACGTACCGATTTAAGAACAATTAATTATAAAAAATGAAAGTAGCAGGATTTACATTTATCCGAAACGCTGTAAAAAATGATTACACCATTTTAGAGGCAATTAATTCTATTTTGCCTATTTGCGATGAGTTTGTAGTTGCCGTTGGAAAATCGGAGGATGAAACTTTGGCGCTTATTCAAAGTATAAACTCACCTAAAATAAAAATCATAGAAACCGTTTGGGATGATAGCTTGAGAGAAGGCGGAGCAGTATTTGCTGTAGAAACTGACAAAGCTTTTCAAGCCATTAGCGAAGATGTAGATTGGGCTTTTTACATTCAGGGCGATGAATGTGTGCATGAAAAATATTTAGACACCATTAAGAAAGAAATGGAATTGTGTTTGAATGATCATAAAATAGAGGGATTGCTCTTTAATTACAAACATTTTTATGGTTCGTATGATTATTATGCAGAATCTCGAAGATGGTATCGTAGGGAAATAAGAATTATTCGTAATCTACCTCAAATGCATTCTTATAAAGATGCACAGGGTTTTAGATACGATAATCGAAAAATTAGAGTAAAGCATATTGATGCGTGTATTTACCATTATGGTTGGGTAAAACCGCCAAGTGGGTTGGTAAATAAAGTGAGGAATTTTAATGCTTTTTACCAAACAGAAGAATGGATTAACGAAAATTGCCCAAAACAAGATGAATTTGATTTTGGAAATGCCGACCGCTTGTTGATATTTAAAGATACGCATGCCTCTGTAATGATACCAAGAGTTGAAAAAACAAATTGGAAACTAAATATTGATCCTGTAGGGAAAAACAAAAAATTAAGTTTTCGACGTAAAGCGTTACAATGGTTTGAAGATAAAACTGGAATTAGAGCGTTTGAATACAAAAACTACACAATCCTAAATAAATGAAAAAAAGCCTCTCGATTATTATTCCCAATTATAATGGTAAGCACCTTTTAGAAAAATATTTACCATTTGTATTTGAAGCGGTTAAATTTTCAAATATTGATTTTGAATTAATTGTTATTGATGATGCATCAAAAGATGAAAGCGTGTCTTTTTTACAAAATAAATATCCTGAAATTAAACTTATAGTTAATTCGATGAATCGAGGGTTTTCTTATACTTGTAATCGAGGTATTGAGGTTGCTAAAAATGATTTGATTTTCCTTTTAAATTCGGATGTAGAATTGACACCAAATTATTTTGAACACCAATGGCAATATTTTGATAAAGAAGATACTTTTGGCGTAATGGGCAGAATAATGAATGTAGATAGACTTAGGATTGAGGATGCTGCTCGTCTCCTTTTATATAAAGGCTTCAGGATAAAGGTTAATAAGTTTTATTATAATTTAGATTTGCAAGATACAACAACTTATACAGCGTATTTGTCGGGGGCAAACGCGTTGGTTTGTGCAAAAAAGGTAAAAGAATTAGGAGGTTTTGATGAAATTTACTCCCCATTTTCAGGAGAAGATGTTGATCTTAGTTTAAGAGCTTGGCAATTAGGTTGGAAGTGTTATTTTGATTACTCCTCGGTTTGCTATCATCAGGTAAGCGCAAGCACCAAAACGCAAATTAAAAATAACTTTATCAAAAGAATTTATTATCGAAATAGAATAGTATTGTTAAGTATTCATTTAAATGGATTGAGGTTGTTTTTTTATCCAGTTATTCAAATATTTTTTGAGTTATTTCCTAAGATTTTAGTAGGTAAATTTTGGTTTGTAAAAAGTTATACTAATTATTTGGCTTTATCTCATGAAATCAAAAAGTCTAGGTCTTTATTAGCTAAATTAAAAAACAAGTATCACTCAACAATTTCTTTAGAAGATATAATGCAAATTATTAACGATTCTTTGAAAGGGAAAAATATTCGAAAATTATAATATGACTTTATATCGTCTAACAGAGTACAAAACATTTCTATATCGCTTGCTTTTAGCTTATTTTTTTTATTTCATAGCGAGGATAATTTTTGTGGTTTTTAATCCCAATTTGTTTGCGATTAATGGTGTTGTTGATTTTTTAAGCTTGTCTTTTTACGGTTTGGCGTTTGACACCACGGCAATTATTTATGTCAATCTTTTATTTATCGTTTTAAGTGTTTTACCATTGTGGGTCAATACCCAAAAATGGTTTCAAAAATATTTAATGTTCATTTATTTTTTTACAAATTTTATAGCATACGCTTTCAACTTTGTAGATGTCATTTATTATCGATTTAGCAAAACTCGAACCACCATTGGCACTTTTGATTTGCTAGAAAACGAGCAAAATAAAGTGAGTTTGTTTACACATTTTTTGCTCACCTATTGGTATGTTTTGTTCATTTTTATTGCGTTATGCCTGTTGTGGATTTGGCTGTATCAACAGGTAAAGACAAACACAGAAATCATAAAATCTAAGTTTGCGTATTTTGGTTTTTCTCTAGTGTTTTTTTTGTTGACAATTGCACTTTCAATTGGTGGCATTAGAGGAGGATTTGCACACAGTACACGCCCCATAAATTTGGTGGATGCCTACAAACATGTGCGCATTACCAATCAAGGAGATGTCGTTTTGAATACGCCTTTTTCCATTATTAGAACGGTTGGAACCAGTAATTTTAAACTTCAAAATTGGGTAACAGAAGACTATATCAGACAACAAATTAAGCCCATAAAAGTTTATCAAAGCGCCCGTACCAATAAACCAAATGTGGTTTTGTTTATTTTAGAAAGTATGGCTAGCGAATATTGGGGGAGTATGAATCGACACAAAAATGTTCAAAATTTTAAATCTTACACGCCTTTTTTAGATTCGCTGTCCAATCACAGTTTGATTTTTAGCCATGCTTTTGCCAATGGCAGACAATCTATTCATGCCATGTCGTCGGTATTGGCAGGAATCCCTTCCTTTGAAAACGCTTTTACTTCTTCACCGTATGCGAAACAAGAAATCGAGTCTTTGGTGTCAATAACCAATAAAATGGGATATGAAACATCGTTTTTTCATGGTGCAGCGAACGGCTCGATGGGTTTTATGGGCTTTGCAAGTATTTTAGGTTTTAAAAATTATTTTGGTAGAACGGAGTACAACAACGATGCCGATTACGATGGAATTTGGGGGATTTGGGACGAGCCTTTTTTTAGGTTTATGGGCGAAAAAGTTGGGCAACAAAAGCAACCTTTTATGGCAACTTTGTTTTCGGTTTCTTCTCACGACCCATTTAATGTTCCTGAAAAATATAAATCGAAATTTAAAGGCGGTCCCTTGCAAATTCATCGCTGTGTGCAATATACCGACCATTCGCTACGTCAATTTTTTACCTATGCAAAAACTCAAAGTTGGTACAACAATACGATTTTCATCCTCACTGCCGACCATACCAATCAATCGCTGTATCCTGAATACAACAACGCTACGAATGCTTTTTCGGTACCGATTTTGTTTTTTAGTCCGAATAAAAGCTATGCTTTGCAAGGTGAAAGAAGTGATTTGGCCGCTCAAATTGATATTTATCCAACGGTAGTTGACTTGTTGGGTTATCAAAATCCTTTTCGTTCTTGGGGCAGAAGTTTGACGGCAAATCTCCCATCCGAAACGCCAAGAGTCATCAACTCAACGGGTAGTATTTATCAATTATTGCAAAAAAAATATGTTTACCTTTTTGATGGAGAGAAGTTTACAGGTATTTATCAATTAGAAGATAAAGGATTTAAGCACAATTTAATTCATCGTTCAAATGAAAAAGAAGTGCAAAAGGGGATGAGTGATTGCAAAGCTTTTATACAAGATTATATGTATCGAATTGTAAATCGCAAGTTAAATAAATAGTGCGTTTGTAATCCCTTTGTATAAAATAACGTAAATTTGCGCTAATTTCTGTTAAAAAAAGGAAAATTAGCCTGTAAATAGACAACATGAAAACTTACTTTAGATTATTATCCTTTGCCAAGCCGATTGAAAAATTTGCTATACCATATATCATCGCCACGCTGTTGGCTATTTTTTTTAACACCTTTAATTTTGCATTACTTTCGCCATTGCTTACGAGTTTGTTTTCGACTATCGAAGTCGCACAAAGCACTACTTCAACAACGCCGATTGGCACCTTCGATTTAATGGCTAAATTTAGAGCTTATGTAAATGAATCGGTAATTGCACATGGTAAAATGGCAACTTTACAAATCGTGTGTGGGGTGATTTTGGTCTCCGTTGTATTGTCTAATTTCTTTCGATATTTTTCGCAGCGTTATATGGAAGATTTGAGGGTGCACACCTTGCTTAATCTTCGTAGAACGGTTTTTAATAATGTGATGAATTTGCACGTAGGCTATTTTAACAACGAACGAAAAGGAGATATTATTTCCAAAGTTTCGGCCGATGTGCAAATGGTGCAATTTACGGTAACCAATACCCTTCAAGTGGTTTTTAAAGAGCCTATTCAGCTTTTGTTTTACATAGGTTTGTTGTTGTCTATTTCTGTTAAATTAACTTTATTTTCTTTGTTAATCATTCCCGTTTCGGGCTTTGTGATTAGTAAAATTGTAAAACGATTGAAACAGCAAGCCACTACTTCGCAAGAATCTTTTGCCAAAATGATAGGTTTTTTAGATGAATCGTTAGGCGCTATAAAAATCATTAAAGTGTTTAATGCGACTGAAAGAATAAAACAAAAATTCAATTCAGAAAACGTGGATTATTCAAACCTTACTCGAAAAATGGTTCGACGACAACAAGCAGGTTCGCCTGTGTCGCAAGTTTTAGGTGTTTTTGTGGTGGTAGGCATTGTTTTGTATGGTGGAACTTTGATTTTGATGAAAGATAAAAATGCGCTTAATCCAACCGATTTTATCGCTTATATTGTAGCTTTTACGCAAGTAATGCAACCTATCAAAGCTTTTACAGATTCGTTTAGTGGCATACATACAGGTATTGCGGCAGGCGAAAGAGTCTTGGAATTGATAGATACCAAACCAGAAATTATCAATAAACCCAACGCAATCAATTTAGAAAATTTTTCATCTTCAATACGTTTTCATCAAGTTAAATTTAGCTATGGCGAAAAAGAAATCTTGAAAAATATTGATTTAGAAATTCTGAAAGGTCAAACCGTTGCTTTGGTAGGGCCATCAGGAGGAGGGAAAACGACTTTGATGGATTTGATACCAAGATTTTATGATCCTAAATCAGGATTTTTAGAAATTGATGGAAAACATTATGAAGATTTGACCGTAGAAAGCATTCGTAAACAGATAGGAATGGTCAATCAAGAGTCGATTTTATTTAACGATACTATTTTTAATAACATCGCTTTTGGCAATCCTAATGCTACCCAGCAAGAAGTAGAACAAGCCGCCAAAATAGCCAATGCACATGATTTTATTGTAAAAAGTGAACAAGGCTATCAAACCAATGTAGGCGATAGAGGAAACAAACTTTCGGGTGGACAACGCCAACGGATTTGTATTGCAAGAGCCGTTTTGTCTAATCCTCCAATTATGTTATTGGATGAGGCTACTTCGGCATTAGATACCGAATCAGAAAAATTAGTGCAAGAAGCATTGAACAGTTTGATGAAAAATAGAACCTCCGTAGTCATTGCACACCGATTAAGTACCATACAAAATGCCGATGTAATTGTGGTGATAGAAGAAGGGGTAATTATCGAAAAAGGAACTCACGCTCAATTGATAGCTAACAATGGTTTGTACAAACGATTGATTGATATGCAAACTTTTAATGATTAGAAAAAATGAATGAAATTTTAAATGGTGTAAAAAATATAAAACAAGAAGAATACTTGTTTGAATTTTCGATTTGTACACTAGTTACACGTAAAGCGGAATATGAAGAGATGTTAGCCTCTTTTTTTGCAAAAGGATTTACTAAAGATACTTGTGAATTTTTATATATTGATAATTCAGAATCTTGTACCTATGACGCTTATCAAGGTTTAAACATATTTTTGAAACAAGCAAAAGGAAAATATGTAATTCTTTGCCATCAAGATATCTTGATACATGATCACGATAAAAATCACCTATTAGCTCGAATCAATGAAATTGAAATTGCAGACCCTAAGTGGGGGATTTTAGCTAATGCTGGTGGGGTAAATATTAAATGGATTGGAACTCAAATTACAACAGGAGGTGGTGTAGTCATAAAAGAAAAAAGATTGCCACTACGTGTGAAAACTGTTGATGAAAATTTTATGTTGATTAAAAATGGTACTAATATAGCATTATCGAATAATTTATCAGGATTTCATTTATATGGTACAGACATTTGTTTAATTGCAGAAATATTGGGATTTAATGCCTACATAATTGATTTTAATTTAATCCATAAAAGCGATGGAAATATGGATGAGTCTTTCTTTAAATGCAGAAAAAAATTAATAGAAAAATACCGTTTTGCATTTAGAACAAGGTTTATGTCAACAACTTGTACTCGTTTTTGTATTTCTGGAAATAAATTAACTTCTTTTTTGTATAATTTCAATATAGTGAAGTTTTTTGTTCGGCAATATTATAAGTTTTTTTGGCCTAGGCATTTATATGCGGTTAAAACAACTTATAAACGCTAAAAATCTGATAAAAAAAGAGGAAACCGATATAGATTTCCTCTTTTTTGTTGGTCTTGTTTTTAGTCTTCAAAGTAAATTGAAGACTTGTATTTATATGAAATTTTATTCACTTTGCGTTTAAACCATCTTTCTAATTTTGCAAAAAATCCAGTTTTAATTGGACTTACATAATCTTCATAACTCCTATTTCCTGTCATAGAAGTGATAGGTTTTTCAATAGGTGATTTTTCTAATACCACAATGCTATCATAATAATGAACAGATTTAACACTTCTGGTAAAATCGTTTACAGGAAGTTCTGGAGTTCGAGAGTGAAAAGCGTTAATTTGGTCTATCCATTGTTTTGAGTATTCTATAAATGAACCTTTCCTTTTATATCCTCCACCATACTCTGGCCAATAAGATGTGTGACAATCTTCACATAAATACACGCCATCAGGCTTTATATGTTTAAAAAGCTCTTCGTATGAAACAATTTGTTGCTTCATTGTATGTCCTCCGTCGTCAATTATAATATCAATTTGAGGAATTTTAGAAACTACATCTCTAAGGAATTTTCTATCTGACTGAGAGCCAATAAAAATTTCTATTTGTTCTTCTTCAAATTGTTTACTACGGGGCTCGATATCAATTCCGTAAATTTTACATTTGTCACCGAAGTAATTTTTCCACATCTGTAAACTACCGCCTTGGTAAACACCGATTTCTAAAATGACAATTTCTTTGCCAACAAACCGAGAAAAGTGCTTTTCATATACTTCAAAATAATGGTGCCATTTGTGAATAAGCCTACCTGTATTTGATTGAAAATATTCAGATAATTGATTTTTTTGCATAATTAAAATTAAAATTTATTTTTTTGTAAAGGTATAATTTAAGTTTGTAACTACAATTACCGAATATCCTTAACTCTCCAAAAATAGTTCAAATACTTCGTTTATTTTACTTACCGATACAATTTGTATTTTAAATTTGTCTTTGTTCAATCCTTTGAGGTTGTAAGTAGAAACCACAATTTTTTCAAACCCTAGTTTTTCGGCTTCGCTAATGCGTTGTTCAATTCGGTTCACGGCTCTAATTTCGCCAGATAATCCTACCTCAGCAGCAAAGCAGATTTTAGAAGGGATAAAAATATCTTGTTGAGAGGACACAATGGCAACAATAATTGCCAAATCAATGGCGGGGTCATCTACTTTAATACCTCCCGCAATGTTTAAAAACACATCCTGCGTACTTAATCTAAAACCACATCTTTTTTCCAAAACAGCAAGCAGCATATTCATTCGTTTGGTATCAAAACCCGTAGCCGAACGTTGTGGCGTACCATACGCTGCGGTACTTACCAGGGCTTGCGTTTCGATGAGCATGGGTCTGCTTCCTTCCAAAGTTGCGGCTATGGCGATGCCACTTAGCTCTTCGTCACGTTGTGAAAGTAAAATTTCCGAAGGATTAGAAACCTCACGCAATCCGCTACCATGCATGGCATAGATGCCCATTTCGGCAGCTGCCCCAAAACGATTTTTGATGGAACGCAATATTCTGTAAATGTGATGCCGATCTCCTTCAAACTGCAAAACAGTGTCCACCATGTGTTCCAATACTTTGGGACCAGCAATGGCACCATCTTTGGTGATATGCCCAATTAAAAAAACAGGCGTATTGGTTTCTTTCGCAAAGCGAATCAATTCGGCGGTACATTCTTTTATTTGAGAAATGCTGCCCGGTGTAGCATCGATGTGGGCAGAATGTAAGGTTTGTATCGAGTCGATAATTAAAATTTGAGGCTCAAGAATTTCTATTTGCTTGAAAATATTTTGTGTTGAAGTTTCGGTAAGGATAAAACATTCCGATTTTTTGTTTTCGTTTTTCACCAACCTATCGGCTCTCATTTTTATTTGTTGATCGCTTTCCTCTCCCGAAACGTAAAGCACCTTTTTGCGGTTCAAGTTGAGCGCCAATTGCAATAGTAAGGTCGATTTTCCGATACCTGGCTCTCCACCAATTAAAGTCACCGAGCCATCAATCAATCCGCCACCCAATACACGGTCAAGTTCATGGTCTCCAGTTTCAATTCTAGTTTCTGTGGATGATTTTATTTCCTCAACTAAAGTAGGTTTGTTTGCTTTTTGTGTAATTGTGCTGGGTTTCCAAGTAGGAATGTTGGCGCTTTGTTTTTCGATAATTTCTTCCACAAAGGTGTTCCATTGATTGCAAGAAGGGCATTTTCCCAACCACTTGGCAGACTCGTGTCCGCAACTTTGACAAAAATATGCCGATTTTGTTTTAGCCAATTTAATTGATTTTTTGAGGGTGAAATTTTTATACGAAATTAACTTTTATTCGCAGAAAGTGCAATAAAGATTTTTTTTCGGGATGAAATAAAATGAGAGGCATTTTCCACTCAGTTTCGTACTT